>DRIF01000207.1 GCA_011052825.1 Thermoplasmatales archaeon | reverse complement strand
TGAATAAATCTTTGCATTTATGATACCACTGCCTTACGGCTTCATATGAAAAACGCTCAAAATCTCTTAGAATTTTGCTGGTTTTTCTGTATGATACACCAGCAAAATAGATAAGGATAGCCAATGCTTTTATTTTCCAGTCCTTTCTCTTTCTTCGAAAAATTTTTCTTTCCTCAAACAATTCCACTAGGTGGTCGAGCATGTTTATCCCCTCCTTTTCACAGGATAAATTAGCTCGACCACTCATGTTCTTTTCTATTTTTTCTTAACTTGACAGTCTCACACTGTAATATCACTCCTTACCTTTATAATATAATATTATATCATAGGTGGGAGGAAGTGAAAAATAGGGAGTAATTTTTTCACTTTCCAGATAAGCAAAATGGCTTAATTTTTCACATAGAAAATTTTATGAATTTGTCCGATCCCCCTCCAAACTTTTCAATGCATGAATCATTTCCCAAGCATGAAGCGAGTGTATATTCGTCCTGAAGATTCGCTGGAGTTTGTTTATGAGATTCTGGATAAATACAAGAATGTAGAATCAGCAGAAAAAGCGATAGAATCATTGAAAAAAGATATGCGGAAAATGATAAGGTATTTCAAGGATGAAAAGTTCGAGAAGCTGCAAAGAGAATTTGGGGTGGATCCGTGAAAGGCATAAACTAACACATTTAACAACGCAAAAAGGGTTCTAAGATACGTTGTACTTTTCATTCAAATATTAGGGTTAGTTGGAGGTGATTTTAAAGGGCATTAAAATCTCTCGAAAATTCATTAAATATTTTTTCATATCCCGTATAGTAATTTTCTTCTTCTTTCAATATTCCACACCTTACTACATCATTTATCTGATTATTCAGTTTGTATTCGGGTGTTCGATAATTATAAAATAAGTTAATATAATCAGCAATGAAAGTTGTGAAGCGATGCTTATCTATAGACAAAAGCTCATTAAATTCATAAGATGGAAAATAGTAGGAATTTGCGATTCTCAAATAAGGAACTATTTGAAGTAATCGGAGGTGCTTACTCATATAAGTATATCCTTTTCTTAAAATGTCTGCCATTATTTTGGTATACAATTCGGTAGGTTCTTCTCCTTTCAATTTATGCCTGATGACACTTAGTCGATTTCCTTCTATATATTTACCCTTCTCTTTTCTAACATAATCCATATCTTCTAAAAATTTTAAATACCTCAATAGTTTTTCCCTTTCACTAGGATAATAATCAAATAGATTGATCTCCTGTTTTATTTCTAATTGTATTAAAATTTCTCTGATTTTACTCATGGCTGTCTGAACTAATGGTATCTTAACTATCTTAGAATATGTTTTATCCAACAATATATTTTCTGCTGATACTATTAATGAATTGTACTTTTCTTTACCTTTTTGTATTATATCTTCACGCGATGGAATACTGACTTTAAACAAGTTATTTTTCCTTTCTATTCTTATTGTTCCAACAACAGGGAATTTTAAAAATTTAATTATAGGTACTTTATTAGAAGGGGTATGAACAAATGCTGGATATGTATTGCCTATTTTGTAAATATAGATATTGTCACTAATTCTTTTTCTTTCGGATAAATAGGTGCCTGGACCTATATTCCTCTTAATATAACGATATAAAACATTCTCTATTTCATCCAAATTTGTGAATTGAAATTCCTTCATACCTTTATTTTTCATACTCTTACCCCACCCTCTACATACTTATCAAGTGGACCTTCCTTAACTTCCGTCTTTTTTTCTATCCACGTGATCCAATAAGGTGGATTTGCTGTCTGCCAATAATGTATAAATATAGGCTTACTTAAAGCATTTGGCACAAAATTTATTTTTGTTGATTTTAATAAAATTTTTTCCATTGGATCAAAGATTTTTATCTTATCATTAAATCCTATTGGCACTATTACATGGTCCCATGGGGGAGAGCCAAGAACATTGTATTTTACATCTTCTCCTTTTAAATCTGCTAAATATGGGGGACCAAAACTTACTATTGGAAATGATGCATTCTCATCAATAATTTTTTCCCTTAATAATTTTAAGTTTTCTTTACCTTCTCTTTCATCTGCAATATATCCTATCTTTTCCAAAACACTATTTAATGCATCAACAACAATTTCTAATACCGGTCCATGTCCTAGCCTATATTGGCATAATCTATTAATTCTTCTTAATGAGAGTTTTAATCTACTAATATTATGTCTATTTGATAATTCATCTAAAATAAATTTAATAGATGTAGTATAACACATATCTAGTCTCGGTTGAGACCATTCATTCTTGGATATAAAGTCCTCAATTTCGCTAATTTTACTCATTTTGACTTACAATAACATTTCATTATAACCTTCAATTCATCTAATTCAACTTGTTTTATTATACTCTCTTCCATAGTGAAAAATAATTACCTTATTTTATTTTTTTCTCTTTTTCTCCAAAAAACATTGTACATTAAATTTTTCACAAAACAACATAACATAACATAACATACACGCCGTTTCAAAAAATAACATTATTAAGATATGACAAAACAAAACACCATGCTTACGACATAACATACATATGTTATGTCATTCACAAAATGGATGTTAAAAAATTCCTCTCAAATTTATATTGCATTTGGTTATTTAAAATTATCCCTCCTTCTTTTTTCCTAACCTTTCGGCAGATACAGATTTACCATTTTTAAATCTGTATTTTGTTATTGTAAGAGCTCGGCAATAACAAATTTTCAATAAAATAGTTTGTTTTGCTGCTGTTATTGCGGTAAAAATGCATGATGATCTGAAAAACAAGCAAAAATACATCAAATCAATTCTTTTCAAATCTAACCAATTTATGAATAAAAGCAATGATTGAGCAAATGTTAAGTTAAATATGCCACGCTAATGAGATTATCCGCTACACCATTTTGCAATCTCGTTAATGCAACCAAGTTTAGAGCTAACAAACATAGC
>DRIF01000206.1 GCA_011052825.1 Thermoplasmatales archaeon | reverse complement strand
CCCTTTTCTCCATGTCTTACAGTAATTGATGTTTCTCTTCTTTTTTGAGGAACAAGAACATCTGTTGGTTCTTCAAGAAAACGAGGTGGAGAGGTTTTCCCAACCAGAACATCTCCTCCCCTTACCTCACATTCCGGAGTTATTATTCCATCGTCAGAAAGATGGATATAAGCTTCCTCACTTCTTACTCCCCTGCATTCAGGATCTGGTATCTCAAAATGGTCTTCCTGTCCGCCAGGGTATCTCTGCTCCTCTGCAGAATAAGTCCTGAAGAAAGTGCTTCTTGCAAGCCCTCTATCGATGGATGCTCTGTTCATTATAAGAGCATCTTCCATATTATATCCATGGTAACTTAATACTGCAACAATAAAGTTCTGACCTGCTGAACGTCGTGGAAAGTTTATATAATTGGCTGAGATAGTCTTTACAAGAGGAACCTGAGGATAATGCAAAAGATGTCCTCTGGTGTCAGGGCGTTTTCTATAGTTTGCAGTTGCAAAACCCAGAGATTGTTTACCCATTCCAGCACCCATTGTGATACGGGGAGAAGAATTATGTTCTGCATATGGAACAAGACTTGCCCCTATGCCAAGGATGCAGAGTGGGTCAATCTCCATATGGGTATGTTCTTTTGTTAAATCTTTTTCCTCCAATGCAATATATGCATTTTCTTCCTCTTCTGTATCTACATATTCAATTATACCCATATCTATTAAATTACTCCAAGAAATTTCTCCCTTCTTTACTTTCTCTCTCATCTCCTTTGTGTAAAGCAATTTACCATTTTTTACAATTAGAAGGGGTCTTCTTACCCTTCCAGCATCACAGTTTACAACAACATCATTGCTGTCTTCGTAATAGCACACATTAATTTCCCTGTCAATTTCACCAGCTCTTCTTCTTTTTCTTATTTCCTCTGCAAGTTTATTTCCATCCGGGTGAATTCCTACTAAATTACCATTCAGATAGACTCTTGCTCCTTTCAAGCCTTTTTTTATCTCCATAACGCCAAGCTTCATTAATTCTTTTTCTACTTTATCCTCTGGATAACCCTCTGAAATTTCAACAGTCAGAGCCAAATTTTTAACCAGTCCACAATTTGGACCTTCAGGAGTTTCATTTGGGCATAAACGCCCCCAGTGAGTGGAATGTAAATCTCTTGCCTCAAAATGTGGCTGTGAACGCGTGAGAGGCGATGTAATTCTCCTCAAATGGCTTATTGTGGATAGATTGGAAGTTCTGTCCAGAAGCTGACTCACTCCCGTTCTGCCTCCAACCCAATTTCCTGTAGCCATTGCATGATGAATGCGCTGTTCAAAAACATCCTGTCTCACATATGGTTTAATCTTAATCTCGCCTAAATCCTTTCCTCTCGCATACAATCTTTCAAGCTGATATTTCAAATCCTTGCACAAGGCAACAAATGCAACTCTGAATAAATCTTCCATCAAGTCGCCAGCCAGCTTAAGACGTTTGTTTGCATAATGGTCTTTATCATCTTCTCTTCTATATCCAAGGGCAAGTTCCAAAACAGCCTCTCCCATCCTGGCAAGAAATATTCCTTTTCTTATCCTGTCTTTAACTTCATTTCCTAAATGGGGCAAAATTGTTCTATCCAAAAGTTCTCTGACTCTCTCCCTCCTATATTCCTTTGCCTGCCCACCTGCAATTTTTTTACCTATATAATCAATTGCTTCCTCCTCATTTGTTACTTCATGTACTTCCTCACATGTTTCGATATTTGCAAGGACAAATACTTCAGTTTCTGGATATGAAGCCATATTATCAAATATTGTTGGATTATCTAGACCAAGAGCTTTAAGAAGAAGAATTAATGGAATCTGTCCCGCAACATTTGGAAGAGTTGTCATTAAAATTCCATCTTTTTTCTTTTCAACAACTATAAGACTTCTGAATCCTTCTTTCTGGGAAAATACCTGTGCAATTTCAACTTCATAACCATACCTATTTGTTTTTTCTGTTAAAACTCTGTTTGATGCCAAATCTTCAAGGGTTATAAGCACCCTTTCAGTTCCATTTATTATAAAATATCCTCCCGGGTCAAGAGGATCTTCCTGCATTTCTATTAATTTACGCTCATACTCATCATCATTCAACTTTCTTCCTGCCTCTTCTTCAAGAATTTCTCTTGAAATATTGCATTTATTTGATCTAATCATTATTGGTAAATGTCCTATTTTTGCCTCACTTGTTAAATCCTCCCTTATTTTTCCATTAATTACAGGAATAAATTCAAGAAAAACAGGTGCTTCATAGGTTAAATCTCTGAGACGTGCTTCCATTGGAGCTATTGGATGTTCCTCTCCTGTTGCTTCTTTAACAAGAGGTCTTCCAACCCTTATTTTCCCAAGTTTTACTTTATAATCTTCTATTTCTGGATGTATATATCCTCTTTCGAGACCTTCTCCTTCTCCTATTCTTGTTGAATTTACTATCTCCTGCAACCTTCTGCTCAGGAAATCGTTATATGAAGCTATCTGATGATTCACTATACTCCTTTCCCTAAAAAACGCATCTATTATTTCTCTCATAATATCTCCCTACTAACAATTCTATAAGCAACACTAACTCCGGCAGTTGGACTTTTTCTAACTATTCTAATAACATCTCCTTCTTTTGCTTTTATAGCCTCAACAACAGGATCATCAAATCTGATACGAGGTAGTTGATCCTTACTTATTTTATATGTTTCAAGCAATTTTTTAACTTCTTTCTCTGATAAAATTTCGTGATGTGGCACAAGCTCATGCTTTAGTATGTCTTTCTTTTTCATTTTTATACCTCATATTAGCATATCTCCTATTTTAATTTTTTGGGTTATGCGGGCCTGAGGGGATTTTCTGAATACTTCAAGTATTTCATTCGAACCCCTGGCCACCTGGTTAAAAGCCAGGTGCTCTACCTAGCTGAGCTACAGGCCCTGCCCCAGTGTTGCATATACCGTCCAATATAAATTTTTTTCTATTAAAGCTGTTTTTATCCTATGGCAGATACAGATTTACCATTTTTAAATCTGTATTTTGTTATTGTAAGAGCTCGGCAATAACAAATTTTCAATAAAATAGTTTGTTTTGCTGCTGTTATTGCGGTAAAAATGCATGATGATCTGAAAAACAAGCAAAAATACATCAAATCAATTCTTTTCAAATCTAACCAATTTATGAATAAAAGCAATGATTAAGCAAATGTTAAGTTAAATATGCCACGCTAATGAGATTATCCGCTACACCATTTTGCAATCTCGTTAATGCAACCAAATTTAGAGCTAACAAACATAAT
>DRIF01000205.1 GCA_011052825.1 Thermoplasmatales archaeon | reverse complement strand
TGTTTCTGGAGGAATAAGAAATTATGTGGAAAGAGTTATAGAAACAATAAAGGATAGAACCAGAGTATTTGATAATTATTTTCCGAGTAAAAGATGGAAAATAAGACATGTTTATCTATGGTTTTCCATTTACATTTTCTACTATAACTGGATACGGAGTCATCAGAGTTTATCTAATAATTCTCCTGTATTTTATCAGAGAAATATAAAGATAGACAATGAGTATGAACGTTTTATTTTAGCATTGCAGGAGATGCTGCAATGCTTAAGTTAACAGCACCATTTTTGAAAAGAAAGTTTTTAATTGTAGAAATACTTAAACCCATATGCATAAAATAGATTTGGAGTTTGGAAAGGATATATATGAAGCAAATAAAAAAATTGCTGATGAAATAAAAAAAATGTTTGAAGAGAGGGATATAAGAGCTGTAGATTTTATGGGTTCAATTGGTTCTGGGAAAACGTTAATCATTGAAAAACTTATAGAAATGTTGAAAGATAATAAAAATATAGGTGTTATTGTTGGTGATGTAAGTGGAGACGATGATTATAAAAGGATAAAAAGATATGGAATTCAGGTTGTTAATATTAATACTGGCAAGGAATGCCATTTAGATGCCCATTTAATTGAACATGCAATTGAAGAAATTGACCTTGATAAAATTGAAATTCTTTTTATTGAGAACATTGGAAATCTCGTCTGTCCAGCAGATTTTGAACTTGGTACTCATAAAAGAGGGGTTGTTATATCAATAACAGAAGGAGATGACATGGTGAGGAAGCATCCCCTAATATTTCAAATATCTGATTTTATTGTTATAAATAAAATTGATTTACTTCCCTATATGGATGTTGATATTGATTCAATTTTGGACGATATTAAAAAAATAGCGCCTAAGAAAGTTTTTTTAACGAATGCAAAAAATGGGGAAGGAATAGAGGAACTTGCAAAATGGCTGTTGAGTTGATTTTAGTTGGAGTTGGACATGTATTTGACATAAGGAAAAAAATAGAGGAAATTATTGAAGAGGAGAAACCAGATGCTGTTGCAGTAGAGCTTGATTTCAACAGAGCTTTGGTGCTTCAATCGAAAGAGAGGGGGAGAGGGAAAGTTAATTTTTTATACTATGTTATGGCAAAATTGCAAAATATTATAGCAAAGAGATTTAGTGGGGAGGTTGGAGGAGAAATGATATCTGCCATAAATAAGGCAAGAAGCATGGACATACCTCTTTATTACATTGACATGGATTCAAGAGAGATAATAAATAAGTTATGGAGCAATCTATCATTCAGGAAAAAAATTTCTATTCTGCTTTCTTCTTTTCTATCCCTTCTTGTGAGCAGAAAAAGAATTGAAAGGGAAATAAAAAATTTTGAGAAAGATGGAGAAAAAACAATAAAAAAATTTGAGGAAGAAATGCCAGAATTGAAAGGAATACTCATAGATGAAAGAAATGAATATATGGCAAATAAGTTGAGAGATATTTTGAATGAAAATAACAAAGTGGTAGCAATAGTTGGAGAAGGGCATGTAGTGGGGTTGAAAAGTTTGCTGAATGATTTTGAAATAAAAATAATTCATTTGAGCCAACTTCTTTAAAATAGTTGCGTAAGCAACTTTTATAAACTGTTTTTCATACATCTTCATGAATGTTTCGGTAGGGAAATTGATTTCACGTTTATACTGGTGCACTCAATCTTATTTTGAGAGAGAACTTTTTTCATATGGAATTGGGAGTGGTGAAATTCCAGTTTTATTAACTCTTTATAATGAAGGAGATTTAAATCAGAAAATTTTAACTGAAAAACTTTTCGTAGATAAGGCAACAGTTTCAAGAGAGATAAGAAAACTTACTCAGTTGGGTTATATAAAAAGAAGAAGAGATGAAAGAGATAGGAGAAATTATATAATTTCTTTGACAGTAAAAGGGAAGATGATGGTTCCAAAAATTAGAGAAATATCAATAAAATGGAAAGAAATTTTATTGAAAAATTTTAGTGTTGAAGAGAAGGAATTTATAATTTATGCTATGAAAAAAATGCTTGAAAATGCATCGTCTGAAGTAAGAAAGAGTTGAAAGAATGGAGAGAGTAACAGAAGGAGTGAAAACTCTACTTGGAAATCCAAAAAAGGCAATTATAAAACTTGCTATTCCAATGATTGTTGGGATGGCTTCCCAAATAATATATAATCTGGTAGATGCAATATGGGTTTCTGGTTTGGGGGCCGATGCTCTTGCTGCTGTTGGCTTTTTCTTTCCTTTCTTTTTTCTTTTGATGGCTCTGGCGACAGGCATAGGTGTTGGCGGGAGTTCTGCAATATCAAGAAAAATAGGAGAGAAAAGAAAAGAAGATGCTGATACCATTGCGATACACTCTATGATTATTGGAATTATAATTGCAATTTGTGTTGGCTTGCCATTTTTCATTTTCTCGGAAGAAATATTTTCAGGAATGGGAGCAGGAAAAGTTACAGAAATGGCTGTTGACTATGCAAAAATTCTTTTTGGTGGTTCCATCTTCATTTTCTTTTCCAGTATATCAAATGCAATATTAAGGGGGGAGGGGGACGCAAAAAGGAGCATGTATGCAATGTTGATGGGTTCTGTAATGAATATAATACTTGACCCAATATTCATTTATTTATTTAATATGGGGGTTAAAGGAGCAGCAGTTGCAACTTTAATCTCTATGATAGCAACCTCTATTATGTTTTTCAACTGGCTTTTTATGAAAAGAGATACATATGTTTCAATTCATTTTGGAAATTTCAAATTTAGATGGGATATAATAAAAGAAATTTTGAAGGTTGGTTTACCTGCTTCAGTAATTCAGCTTTCAATGTCATTTTCAATGCTTGCTTTGAATGTGATTGTTGTCAGAACAGGGGGAACTGATGGAGTTGCAGTTTTTACAACAGGGTGGAGAATTGTGATGATAGGAACTCTGCCATTATTGGGAATGGCAACAGCTGTTACCGCTGTCACAGGAGCTTCATATGGTGCAAGAAATGCAGAGAAATTAAATACTGCATATATGTATGCAGTTAAAATAGGTTTTTTTATTGAAGGGGCAGTTGCCTTATTCACCTATTTTTTCGCTCCATGGATTGCAATTCCATTTACAAATTCTTCCAATTCAGCAAGAATTGCAGATGATTTGATAGAATTTTTAAAAATGATAGTTTTTTTCTATCCCTTTGTTACTTTTGGAATATTCACATCTGCAATGTTTCAGGGAGTTGGAAAAGGGATTAACTCACTTATTGTTACTGTTTTAAGAACTCTAATAATAACAATTCCTATGGCATATGTTTTTGGAATAACGCTTAGTATTGGTTTGAAAGGAATATGGATTGGTATAGTTACTGGAAATAGTTTGTCGGCAATATTCACATTTATATGGGGTAGAATTTATGTTAAAAATCTCTTTAAAATATTTGAGACGGAGAAAAAAGTTATAAAACAAATTTGAAAGATTTAGAAAATAAATCTCCCATCATCTTTTAATGTAGAAAGTTTATGAATATTTTTTTCAAGCCATCCTATCTTGCATTCTTTCCTTGCATCAAATTCAGGGACATATGGTTTAATGTCCAAGAGAGGAGTTTCGTCAATAATATCTAAATCTTTAATGTATAGTATATTTCCTTTAATTCCGATAAGACGAACTATTGAAATGCCAATTGGATTAGGTCTAGTTGGTGCTCTTGTGGAAAAAACTCCATGTTTGTTCTCATCCATAAATGGCTTTACCATCAATGAAAATTTTTTGGATAAATGAAAATGGTATATAAGAATTATGTGAGAAAATCCTTCAATGCTCTCTAAACCATCTACATATTCGAGAAATACTTCAACTGTTCCCTCAATACCCTCAGCAACTGCAGATTGTATTGGTATTCCTTTTGGCTCTTTAAATGGAGAATGAATAATTCCTATTGGCTTATATTTTATTTCATTCTTATCTTTCGTAGATTTTTTCATAGATTAAATGCTTATTCTGATATATTTTATTATTGAATAAGCATTTTATTATGATACACTTAAATTAAATTTTTTCAATAATATTTATAAATCTTTTTTTTATAAAGAAAAGTTAACTTTTTTGATAAAAAAGTTAACATAAAAAGAAGAAAGAAGGGGGAGTGCACAAAAAGAAGAGGAAGCAAGATGAAAAAAAAAGATATAAAAAAAATTTTGGCGGTTGGGTTATTAGTTGGAATAATGTTGGTATTGGTGCCTATAAGCAAGGGGTATATATATGATTTCAACAATCCTGACAGCAAAGCATATGAAGGAGAAGCTGACTATCATCCACCTAATGATGTATATATTGGGGGTGAAATGGGTGCACAAGATTATATTGCATTGCAGGCATCAGATGATGTACATGCATATTATTCAGCAGATTGGTGGTATTATGAATTTCACAGATTTGCATTTAAAATAAATGAAACGCTGGATAAAAAGCAGTTTTATGTGGTATATGAAGGATATGCAGTAAATGGAAGTCATGCAGGATTGAAAATCTATGTATGGAATAATTACTCTAATGAATGGGAATATCTGGGCGTTCATTATGGAAGAAATGATGGAATCATTAAGGCATTTATTACAGGCAATCTTTCCCATTATATTAATGAAACAGGGTATTTGAATATACTTGCGGAAACCACATATAGAACATCGTGTCCATTTTACTATTCCTATGATGGAAACAATTATATTTTAGATGGAGAAGGTTTGTTATATTCAATGCTCCCATGGTTTGAAAGGAGTTCTGTTGTAACTCTGGAAAAGGCAGATACAGATTTACCATTTTTAAATCTGTATTTTGTTATTGTAAGAGCTCGGCAATAACAAATTTTCAATAAAATAGTTTGTTTTGCTGCTGTTATTGCGGTAAAAATGCATGATGATCTGAAAAACAAGCAAAAATACATCAAATCAATTCTTTTCAAATCTAACCAATTTATGAATAAAAGCAATGATTGAGCAAATGTTAAGTTAAATATGCCACGCTAATGAGATTATCCGTTACACCATTTTGCAATCTCGTTAATGCAACCAAGTTTAGAGCTAACAAACATAGCG
>DRIF01000204.1 GCA_011052825.1 Thermoplasmatales archaeon | reverse complement strand
GTTACTGTTGCAGTATCCTCATCAGTTATGCCCTCGTCATCATGCACACGAACAGTAACTGTATATTCGCCTGGATCACTATAAACATAAGAAGGATTTGAGCCATTATCATTATGCCATACGTCTCCATCAAAGAATTTCCAATCATATCTGACAATCCTACTACCATTCTCGTCATTATCATGGCTCAAGCTTGCATTTAAAATCAAAACATCATCTTCCATAACATGATATGGTCCTCCTGCATTTGCAGTTGGAGGATGCGGAAGATAATTGATGTAAACTGTGGTAGTATCTGTATCATTATTACCTTCATTGTCCCAGACACGAAGTGTAAGAGTGTAATTACCAACATACATATAAGTATATGATGGGATTGAACCAATATTATTATGCCAACTATCTTCCTCAAAAAACTTCCAATCATATCTAACAATACTTTGCCCATTTTCATCATTATCATGACTATTGCCTCCATCAAACTGAACAGGATATCCTGGGTTACTGTAATATGGCCCACCACTATCAGCAGTTGGTAATTTATCCCATCCATCAGGGTGTATATATGGATAGTTGTCACAATTGCTTCCACCCTCAATATAATATGGCGTATCTCCAATACCATCACCATCATTATCAACTCCTGTGTAATCATCCCAATAGTTACCTCCGTCCGGATAACCATGGTCCCATTGATTGGTGCAGTTTGCACAGTCGTCAAATCCGTTCTCTCCATTACAGAAAAAATTATTATGATAAATTAAATTATTAGCACCATGAGCAGTTACTCCGAAATTATCATTTGATGAAATATTATTGTTAGATATAATATTATTACCACCATTAATAAGTATACCGAAATAACTATTCGATGAAATATTATTGTTAGATATAATATTATTATTACCTTCTACATCTAACCATATCCCCTCCATATTGGTGCATAAACTGTTTTTATATATTACATTTCCATATGAATTAATATATACTCCTGAATACCCATTTGAGAAAATATTATTATTACATATAGCATTGTCATTACTTTCTGAGTATACAATTATACCATCCCAAGAATTTAAAGCAATGGTATTTTGTAATATAATATTTTCACTTGAATTCCATAATCCTACCCCATAACCTATATTTGAATCAATGACATTGGAGTATATTACATTATTAAAAGAGTCCGTTACACTTATACCAGCCAATCCATAAGGAGAACATCCGTTTTCTGTAATGTTATTGAAGGATATATTAATGTTATTTGATTTTATGATTGATATACCAATCTGAGTGTTATTATATATGGTATTATTCAAAACTACATTACAACTCGAATAATATTTAATTTGTATCCCAAGGTTGGTATTGTTAAAATAGTTACTGTAAATGATGTTATTTGATGAAGAATAAAGCACGATGCCATTATCATTGTTATTATAAATATTGCAGTTTGTTATGTTATTGTTTGAGGAACAATAAAACACTCTGACACCACAATTGTTATTATAAATATTGCAGTTTGTTATGTTATTGTTTGAGGAATAGTCCAGAATGATACCACAATTGTTATTATAAATATTGCAGTTTGTTATGTTATTGTTTGAGGAAAAATGCTGACCGATGCCATCATAGGTATTATTATAAATATTGCAGTTTGTTATGTTATTGTTTGAGGACTCATCCACAAAGATGCCATCATAGGTATTATTATAAATATTGCAGTTTGTTATGTTATTGTTTGAAGAATACCACAACCGGATGCCTTCATTGTTATTACAAATATTGCAGTTTGTTATGTTATTGTTTGAAGAATAGTAGAGACGAATTCCACCCCTATCATCTCCATAACCGTTTCTTATCATAAACTCACATATGTTTACCCAATCAGCAGAAACAAAAATAACGTCTTTACTTCCACCACCATCAACAATTGTTCCGTTTCTATCTTCACCAATAAGATTTATGCTCTTATTCACAATAACATTTTCATAATATGTTCCATTATAAACAAAAACCGTATCTCCATCACTTGCATTATCTATTGCATCCTGAATTTTTGTATAATTATTTGGTCCGCTTCCACCAACATACAAAATGTTTCTTCCTACTGATTGTGCCTCCACTCTTTTTATATTATATCCATCTTTTATTTCAGCAATCACAAAACCCGCAGTTATTAAACTAATTAAAACCAAAAGAAATATAACCATCTTTTTTACACTCATATTTTGCCTCCAAAATTAAATAAAAAATTGGATAAAAATTTTTTTATGGCATAATTTTGTTTTTTGCTTTTTTGGATAAAAAAATTAAAAAAGAAGAATAAACAAAATTGTATTTTGGATTCTGAAAAAGCAAAATAATTTATTTCGGTTTTTTATATACCGTTATGAAATATTTTGCTTTGATGGCATCGCTGTTGATAATATTGTCTGCAGGATGTATTTCAAAAGAAAAAACAGAGGAAAGAACTCTTGCAATAATAAAAACAAGCATGGGAACAATAACCATTGAACTTTATACTGAGGAAGCACCAAAAACAACAGAGAATTTTATAAAACTTGCAAATGATGGATTTTATGATGGGCTTGTATTTCATAGAGTGATAGATGATTTTGTGATACAGACAGGAGGATTTTATCCAAATGGAACATACAAACCAAGTCCATATGGGCCAATAAATCTTGAATTAAGCCCTCAGCTGACACATGTTGATGGAGCTGTTGGAATGGCAAGAGGGCAATCAATAAACAGCGCAACAAGTCAGTTTTACATATGTGATGGTCCACAGCATTCATTGGATGGACATTATGCAGTATTTGGGAAGGTTATAGATGGGATGGATGTTGTAAGGCAGATAGCATCTGTTGAAACAACAGAAAAATATGGAATGAAGGACTGGCCTGTTGAAGATATAATAATAGAGAGCATAACAATAGAGAAAGGATGATGTAAAATTTTTGCTAGCTCTTTTTCTCCTTTTTCTCTGTCCATATTTTTATTTTTTCAACAATTTTCTCCCTTTTTTCATTATTCCATTCAGGATGTATCTCAATATATCCTTCTTCAACTGCCTCTTCAAAAAGCTCTCTACTTTTTTCATTTCTTATTATAACAGTTGTATATCCATCTTCTGAACCAAGACCTCCAAGTGAAATATCTGCATATATATTTGAGAAAGGTATTTGACATTTAATGCATGCCTTCCTTGCCACCTCTTCCAATTTTTCAAGAGATATTTCTTTTTTACTTCCATCCTTGAATTTAACCATCATATTCTCCTTTATATTCACCTTTTCAATATCTCCTATTCTTTCTCCTACTATCCTTTCAAATTTACTTAAGGTTATTACATTAAATGAAAAATTCTCTATGCAAAAAAGCCCCACAGTAAACTTTATTGAGCCAGAAGGAAGTATGTTGTAAATCTGCATTTTTCTTATTGCTTTTATCTGACAAGGTGTTCCTGTTACAGCAACCTTTTCCACACCACCATAAACAAGTTCTCTCATCTCAGGCAAAATACTTTCATAAGTGCTGTAGTGTCTCATTTCATTCAAATTTGGAACTGTTGCAAGAGAAGAACCTGCACATGCAAGCAATTCATGGTAAGAAGAGGCAAGAATTGGCATGCTCCTGCCTCCCTTCATTTTTTTAACAGATATTACTCCATCAACGTAATGAATGTCAAGCAAATAATTTAGCAAAGAAGTTGCAACCCCTCCATCACAACATACCGAGAGCACATTTTTATCTGTTGAGCGGGCAGAATAAACATCCAAAATTTTTCCAATTCCTTCTCCATAAAATTCCTTCAGTTTTTCATCCATTTCTTTAGTAACAGGACATATCATATAGCATATCCCACATTTCAAACAGTTTTCCTCATTAACATAATCTGGAACACCACTTTTCATGTCAATTGCATGCAATTTGTTTTCTCTGCAAAAAGAAGTGCATGCCCCACAAAGAGTGCATAAATCTTTTTCAACAACATCTCTCTTTAAATCCGAAAATGAAGGTATCTCATTTCCCATGAAGATGTAATAAATTCATTTATATAATTTTGATGGATTAAAATGTTAAAACTGCGAAATCAATTATTATCTAATTACATATAATAAAGGGTGATACGTTTATCTCCTGAGTGAGCGATAAATTTATAAACTACTGGGATATGAAGGAAATGAGGGTTAAGATGAAGAAAGTAATACTTGCTGTGGTTGTGGGCACATTTTTATTTGGAGCGGCTATGGCTGGAATGAACAACTATGAAGTAAAGAATGTTTCTACTGAAAATTTCTTAATGAGAAATTACACTTTCAGCGAACCTGAAATATCAGAGGAGAATGGATATGCAGTTATTTCAATGCAGGGTACAAAGAGCATGATGCACGAAGGAAAACCAATTTTACCTTATAAAGTAGATGTACTCAGATTTCCAGCAGGAACAAAAATAAGCGTCGAAGCGCAGGAAGGAAATATAATGGAAAAGGAATTGTCAAGCAAAATAAAGCCATATCCAATGTTCACACTTGCTACAACGAAAGGAAAACTGGTCGTCAAAGAAGGAGAGATTTATAAAGCAAATGAAGCATATCCCGAAAACTGGGTTGATTACAGAGCAACAGTTGGTTTGTATAATGGAGAGAGAGTCGTTACACTTTCTATATTCATAAATCCATGCAGATACATTCCATCAGAGAACAAAGTTTTGTATACGGATCAAGTCAAGGTAAAAGTAAAATATGATTTACCTTCTTCATTGCCTTTTGTAAATGATGAATATGACTTGCTCATTATATGCCCAGATAAATGGATTGATGCATTGCAGGAATTGAAACAGCATAAAGAAAGCCATGGAATAAGAACGGTAATTGCAGGATTAAATGAAATTTATACAGGAAAATATTTCTCTGCTTATGGAAGAGATAATGCAGAGAAAATAAAGTATTTCATAAAAGATGCAATAGAGCAGTGGGGAATAAAATATGTTATGCTTGTTGGAGGGAGACAGGGAGGAGTTATGAAAGAAAGATGGCTTACACCAGTGAGATATACAAACCTTGATGATATGTCAGGATGGGAGAAGGGATATTTAAGCGATTTATATTTTGCAGATGTTTATAAATATGAAGATGGTGAACCAGTTTT
>DRIF01000203.1 GCA_011052825.1 Thermoplasmatales archaeon | reverse complement strand
TCGGATTACTCTCAAAGCAGGAAAGACACCCAAAAGCAACAAATAGATTTACATGAGGTGCAACCTGTTTCAACTTTGAATAAAGCATTTTCATTTGCTCTGTAGTAAATGGATTGCCATCATTCCAAAATGGTTCATGACTCATCAGCACAGCGAGCAATCCCTCTCCGCCAGACAAAACATATTCTTCTGCATATTCCAGCACCTCCACACCTTCCGAAATATCCCAGCCTGTACCATTCCATTTCCACGGAGTGGATTGATGTCCATGCCCCAGAGGCCATATGATAAGTTTTAATCCATTTTCCTCCGCCTTATTCAGGGCATTCTGCCATTGCTCAATGTTGCATTCCAGAGCAATACCAGCAAAATTTCCGCTTAAAAAGTTTTTAAGGAAGGAAAATTCATCAGGTTGAATGGTATCCACACCATAATAAATAGTGCGAGGAAATTCAAATGCTCCTATGTCATATCCATTGCCTCTCGGGCGAAAATTTCCATCAAAATCGTTCATTGGTGCACCTATAAAAAAGCCATTATCTATGGCAGGTGAGCCAGCCATTACATGAAAATCTCCAGTAGAAGCGTTTATAAATAATGGGTCTCCCTCTACATAATTATCTCCATAATATTCACTGTAGCCATAAATTAAGTTATGGCCCAAAATGAAGTTTTTTATGCCAGCAGAAATTTCAATCTGACTACCAGTATTGTTACTGCATATATTATTTCTGATAACAACATCTTTTGCATCTGGATTTTCATGATATATTCCAACCCCCCATTCTTCACCGTTGTTACAAAAATTATTGTTTATTATGGTAACATTTCTCATTGGATGTCTGTAGCCATGATCCCATCCTCTAATCTCCACTCCCGCCCATTCATTATGATATGCAATGTTATTATAAATTTTCACATTTTCCAGCAACCCCCCTCTTTCTGAAGCAACAGCAAACCCACTAGTGCAGTTATATACCACATTCTGAAAAACTTCAATGTTATAAGTATGCTTATCCCATGCATCAATATAAATTCCGAGCCGATTCAAATCATGAACATAATTTCCATAAATCTTACCATATGATGAACCATCTTTTGCATCTATACCCTCTCCCCCCAGCGTGCCGGCACCGCCATGATGCACATGATTATTTTTAACTTCAAAGTTGGTTGTGGTAGCAATTGTAATGCATTCCTGTTCCCCGTCATTGCATGCAAGTTCTACTTCATTGTTTTTTATGGCAACATGACTGCTTTCCCACACGCCTATGCCGGATGATGTAGTATTGTAAATATAATTTCCCTCTATTATGATGTGGCTAGACCTATAAACTAAAATTCCTGCGTCATTCTCATAAGGTTCAGCATTTTTTATTTTCAGACCCAAAATTTTGATATAACTTTTATCAGATATCTCAATCAATCCACCCCAATCTGATGGCAGAGTAATATTTTTTCCATTAATGATTACAGTATCACCAGGATATGCTATATAAGAGATATATGCTCCTTCTTTACCCGAATTTTTCGGAATCACCCTTTCGTTATAAACTCCTTCTTTAATAAAAACTGTATCTCCAGCCTCTAACATATTGGCTGCTTTTTGTATTGTCAGCCAAGGTAAATCTTCTGTGCCGGGATTACTGTCATTTGCAAGAGGATGTTTTTGATCAACGTAATAGATATTGCCAACTGGGATACATGCTGTTTTAGAGTATATTGGAGAAGTAAGTAAAAATGTGGCACAAAGCAAAGACGTTGTATAAATCATAATAACCAATTTTCTCATTTTATTTCTAAATGAATATTTATACAAAAATTTTTATATTCTTTTCCACTTACTGACAATGCTCTTGGAGGTTTTTTAAATGAAATCGGCAATAGCATTATTTTTAGTTTTAGGTATTGCTATGAGTGGGTGCATTGAGGAAAAAAGCACCTCTGGAATATTTACAAAAACAGATAATACAGAAGAAAAAACAATTGGTATAGAAGGCGGAAATATATTCTTCTTGGAATATCATGTATATACAGATTTTCCTGAAAATGCCGTGAATAATGAAATAAATATTACCATTACTGAAGTATCTTCATATCCTGAGAAAGAAGGCATCAAATTTATGGATGTTTATCATTTTGAACCTGATGGAATAAATTTTGCAAAACCAGTTAAAATTGGAATAAATTATGATAGCGAAGAAATCCCTGAAAATATTAGTGACGAAGACATAAAACTTTTTATGTATCAGAGTGGAAAATGGAATGAAATAGAAGATAGCCAACCAGTTGGCAGTTACGTTGCAGGATATGTTTCTCATTTCTGTTTTATTGCATCCGGATATTCTCTACAATATGTTCCAAATCCAGATGTAACTGGTGAACGTAACTCCAGTGATAATGATAATCATTCTGCTGTATGGACATTTGAAGTTCCTGTCAAAATCCGTGAATATGAATATGGTCTGAGTGATATTCCAGAGCCATTTACCGATTATGTTATTGAAGCTTATATTGCCTGGGATCCACAACCTTACGTGAGATTTTATCAGCTCTATTTTCATTATAATGGGAACGAGGCAGAGAAATGGATATATGGATGCGACTGGCTAGAAAGAGATAAGAACTACTGCCACCCTCAAGAATTCTTTTTCCGAGAAAATACTCCATACTATATAGCCAATGAGGAGGATTATCCAGTGGCAGATGCAAAGGGGTGTATTTATGTGGGAGAACTTGCACCGAATTTTCTTGATGAGAACTTGGACGGTATGCACGGATTACGTATTGCCCATGTACAACAAGAATTCAAGGAAAATGATGGAATGAGCGAAATAGAGAAGGCAGGCATAATTAAAGAGATGCGAGAATACACAGAAGAATATTTTGAGGGATGGACAGTAACGGTGAGAGCTGTATCTTGAGATGATAGTCTAAAAATTGAGATGATAGCTAAAAAATTTTAAACACTGTTATTTCATATTCTGTTTGGTCTTCAGCATAAGCCCTCACTTTTATTTTATACTTGCCCCATACAGTTTCATTCCATAACCATTCATAGGGTTTTTCATAATCTTCATACTTGAGTTCATCATTTACATAAAATTCCACCTTGTTTCCATTTGTTTCTGCCTCAATAGTTATTCTTCCTATTACTATAGCTTTATTTGATGCAACGGGCATTATTTCTCTATCCATAAAGTAAAGCATCCCTTCTTTAGGCTTGGTTATAGCTACATACAACTTGCTTTCATTTAAGGAGTATAACAGGGTTGCCTGAGTATAAAGCCTGAAGCTTATTACACTTTCACCTCCTTCTTTGCTTATATCTACGCTTCTCCAACCATCCATGAAATCTATCAATTTTACTTCTGTTACATTTCCTTGTATTCTAATTTCTATATCTTGCGGAGATGGGACAGCATTTTT
The DNA here is from genome assembly GCA_011052825.1 of Thermoplasmatales archaeon. GTDB lineage: Archaea > Thermoplasmatota > E2 > UBA202 > JdFR-43 > DRIF01. The sequence goes on along the minus strand of DRIF01000203.1, from coordinate 2,061 downwards.
CCATTTTATTCCATTGAAATTTAAAATGCGAAGCATTTTTCTGCCATCTTTTTCATAAGGAATTGCAATAGCATTTCCTGTAATGCTGAAAGGAAGAGAAACATTTGCTTTCTTGACCATTTTTAAAAGCTCATCTCTTATTTCTTCTGCCTCTCTTTCATAACTAAAGTTGCTCCATGGTTGTGCTGCCCAGTAATAATACCTGCCAATGGGTGTTATTGTAAAAATTGCTTTTCCCTTGCCATAACCATTTTCATAAACTTGCCAATCTTTTGCTTCATTATAGCTTATGCCAAAAACATCGCTTAGTAGAAAATCATCTTGCTTTACTCCATATTTTGTGTATAGCGATGTTTCATTTATCGCAATGATTTTTCCTCCATTAGCAACGTATTGCCTTATTTTCTCTGCTTGGCTTTCATTCATACATGCATAATCTGGCAATACAACTAAATTATATCTTGAAAGATTATCTAAATCTCTTTCTGTTAACACTTCAAAAGGTATGTTTGATTCGATAAGCATCATTAAAATTCCCTTGATGCCATCATGATATGCATATCCTTCCCAGTTTCCTCTATCAAGATAGTCGAGAGTATAACGTGAAAATACCACACCGATATCAGCATTGCTATTCCATCCATAAAAATATTCATCATAACTGTTAAGCCATTCAAAGAAATCATGCATAAATTGCTCATCAACTATGCCTGCCATTCCTATGTTACCAGAAGTGTAATAGTTGAAACCCATGTTTAGGACAACAGAAGCATGAAATCTTGCCAAGTTGGTTTTACCATGCTTAACATAAGAGAGAAGCCATACCGCATTTTTCCCAGCATTTCTGTCAAAATCATACCATAGCTTAAGTGTAGCCAACATATGAAGCCATCTGTAATATTGTACTTCATAATATGGCCCAGTATATTCATGAGCTATTGCATTGCAAACATAGGGTATTCTTATGATATCTGATGCAATCTGAGTTGTATGAACGCTTCCATCTGAGGAGGTTTCAATAATAAGCTTGCAATCTGGGTTTACCTCCTTTATTGCATTGTAAAAATCTTTTACAAAATCCAAAATTTGTTTATAACGCCATTCAGTAAATTTCAACCACACTTCATCATTCCAATCTGGTTGAAGGGGTGGAGGAGGTAGAATTAAACCTGTATCATTGTAAAAATCCATTCTGCTTGCTTCATCCACACTACTCCATTGATTCTGCCATGCATCTCCAAAATTGAAACATAAATGAGGAACATCAAACCATATTGCATCTGCGCCAGCTTTTGCTATCTCTTTCACTTCATTCATTATAATGTTGTGATATTCTTTATTGCTTGGACTGAGCCATGTGTCCTCGCTATTTTCATCAACCCAGAATGGCATTCCAGGCATTGAACCATAAAAAACTGCTTTTCTTCCATCTATACCCATCTGAAGCCACTCTGGATGGTCTGTGTATGTGCTGTTTTTTCCATCATCATCCCTACCATCTCTATTTAAATCTGATTCAGGCGTCTGCATTTCTAAAGGAGCTATATAAATCATATATTTTATGTTGGGATAATGAGAGTGAACATATTCTGCTCTCTGTCGAAATTCTTCTATCCATTCATTAAAATGAAGTATACGTCCCTGATAAGTATCGCTGAACCCTGCCCAGTCAAGAATAACATTAACCCCATTATTCACTGCTCTTTCAATTCCTTCTTCCCATGACAAATTATACCCATATGGAGTAGAAATGCGGGCGTGCATGAGCCAGTTATCATCTTTTTCCTCTGCATCTATTAAAAACCCGCTAAAAATGAGCATTATTGCAACCATTAATTCTTTCATTGGCAAATAATTATTTGTCTTAATAACCTGAATTTGCCAGTTAGCCGCCTAAAAGGAGATATTGGCAAAGCCAATACCTCCTTATGAAAAACAAAACATTTCCATTAGGCGGCATAGTAATAATAGATAAAGTAGAAAAAGAGTTCGGTCTGTTTCCAAAAATTTTTGATGGCATAGGAGGAAATATGAAAGATTTTATTCCACTGGTAAAAGTAC
>DRIF01000202.1 GCA_011052825.1 Thermoplasmatales archaeon | reverse complement strand
TCCGCAACATTTTCCTTTACTCCAAGCTTATTCATTGCCTCTATAGGATAAGTTTTCAGTATTTGATGGGTAGCAACAGAATGAGTTAGCCTATTATTTACATGTACTTTTACCAGCGGAATAAAATCTTTCATATTTCCTCCTATACCACCAAAAATTTTTGGAAACAGACCGAACTCTTTTTCTACTTTATCTATTATTACTATGCCGCCTAATGGGTATGTTTTGTTTTTCATAAGGAGGTATTGGCTTTGCCAATATCTCCTTTTAGGCGGCTAACTGGCAAATTCAAGTTTTTAACTGCAATAAAGTTTGCAACATCCCAATCAGCTCTCAACTCTTCATCTTCAACAAGCATTTCAAACGTCTTCGTAGCTTTTGGATAGTTTGATAAAACCCCCAGAATTTTTAAGCTCTTCAGATGAAAAATTTCTTATCTTTTTCATGAACGGCAACTTAACGAAATATAAATAGTTTTTTTACATTCAAATTTTTAAAATTCACTCAAAAAATTATTATACTCTTATTCAATCAGTTATACACTCTTAAACTATGAGTACAGGAAAAAACGAAATATTAAAATATTGTTTTTTACTATTGTTTTAGGAAGGATAGGCTGGTAGCTTAAGGCATCCCATCCCCTCCCAAATAAGATGCTTTTTTTACCCAGTCTATCCTCCCACATATTTTTAAATGGATTGAATATTCAAACCATGAACTGGCTCATTGATGCAATTTCAGATTTGGTTGCACAAGCTGTAATTGATTTGCCAAAAGATGTTGAAGATGCCCTTAAAAAAGCAATGGAGAATGAAGAAGAGCCAGCAAAAACTCAACTGAAAGCTGTTCTCAAAAATATTGAACTTGCAAGAATTCACAAAAAACCAATGTGCCAAGATACAGGAACTCCAACTTTTTATGTTAAACTTGGCTCAGATTTTCCGTATAAGGATTTAGTGGAAGAAGCAATAATTGAAGGAGTAAGAAGAGCAACTGAGAAAGTTCCATTAAGACCAAATGCAGTGGATGTGTTAACTGGAAAAAACAGTGGAGATAATACAGGAAGATATATACCCTTTATAAACTGGGAAATTGTCGAAGGAAGTGATTGCATAATAACAGCAATGCCAAAAGGAGGCGGTTCAGAAAATATGTCAACTTTAAAAATGCTTAAACCAGGAGTTGGCTTAAAGGGCGTAAAGAAATTTGTCTTGGAATGGATGGTTGAGGCAGGAGGAAATCCATGCCCTCCAACTACTGTTGGCATTGGAATAGGAGGAGGCGCAGATATTGCAATGAAGCTTGCAAAAAAAGCTCTTTTAAGAAAAATTGGAGAGAGACATAAAGAAAAAAAAATAGCTAAAATGGAGGAAGAGTTACTTTCAGCAATAAATTCCACAGGCATTGGGGCAATGGGTCTTGGGGGAAAAACAACAATTCTTGATGTTCATATTGATATTGCTCATCGTCATCCTGCTTCACTTCCTGTTGCTATAGCTGTGCAATGCTGGGCAAATAGGAGAAAGAGCATAAAAATTGATAAGGAGGGTAGAGTATGGAATATAGATTGAATTTGCCTGTTGAGGAAGTAGAAGTAAAGAAAATAAGAGTTGGGGATACTATTTATATTACAGGAACAGTTGTTACCGCCAGAGACGAAGCTCATAAAATGGCTATTGAGAAGCATGATAAAGGGGAAGAACTGCCATTGAATTTTTCAGAAGTTGCAGTTTACCATTGCGGACCAATAGTAAAAAAGGAAAATGGAGAATGGAAGATTGTTGCAGCTGGACCAACAACAAGTAGTAGAATGGAGATATTTGAATATGATTTCATAGAAAGATTTGACACCAGAATTATAATAGGAAAAGGAGGAATGGGTGCTAAAACAACTGATGCATGCAAAAAATTTAAATCTGTGTATACAGCATTCACTGGAGGAGCAGCAGTTCTTGCAGCGAATTCAATTAAGAAAGTTAAAGATGTTTTCTGGCTTGAAGAACTTGGAATGCCAGAGGCATTATGGATTCTGGAAGTCGAAAATTTTGGACCATTGACAGTTACTATAGATACTTATGGAAGGAATTTAACAGAAGAAGTTAAAAATAGGGCAAGAAAAGTAGCAGAAGAAATTGAATTTTGATTTAATGTTTAAGCAGGAAGAAAATTTCCAAGAAAATGAAAAAACATATTATTAAAGAGCCAACAATTCCAAAATTTATTCCATAAATAAATGAAAGGAGAATCAAAAAAATTCCAGCAATTATCCCTCCAAAAAATATATAATCTGATATTTTTCTTGGTTTTCTTTCAATAGAATCAACCATTTCATAAGTATAATCTTTAAAGATATTTAAAAATTGCATAAGTTAAGGTATTGTTTTGGTAAATGATTCAAAAACTAGAAAGAATAAATGCCAAAAAGAATGTTTTGGTTTAAAAATAATTTCACTATGTTTTGAATTTTATATTGCGTTATTTTACCACATTTCCATAGCGACTGTAATATTCCAATCCTTTTTTCTCAAACAATTTTACTAACACGAACCTTAACATCTACTCATGGGAGAAGAGCATACTCAACTATTTTTTCTTAACTTGACTTGTGTAGCAATGAATAAATTTAAATTGTCATTTTCATTTTTTAGCAATGGTCTATAATCTTTTTGTTTATCACATAAATGAGGATGACGCAAGAAAATGCACTGCAAAAAAACTTGCAAGGTTTGGGCTGGTGAAAATTATAAAAAATGAGAGAATGTTACCAAAAAATGCAATTTTGTTGAACCCTATGTCAAAAAAAGCTATTTCAAGAGAAGATGCAATAATAAAAAATATTGTTGCAGTTGACTGTTCATGGAAAAATGCAGATGAATTTTTCTTAAGTTTTAATCATGAAATGTATGAAAGAGCATTGCCTTATTTAATTCCTGCAAACCCTGTAAATTATGGAAAACCTTTTAAGCTAAGCACAGCAGAAGCTCTGGCATCAACTTTGTACATATTTGGAGAGATAAATAAAGCAGAAGAAATACTGAGCAAGTTTAAATGGGGTCTTCACTTTTTAGAATTAAATAAAATGCCTTTAGAAGATTACAGAAAGGCAGAAAATAGCAATCAGGTAATAAAAGCAATGAAAGAATATATCGAGGTATAAACCTACCTTTTCCAGTATTTAGAAAAAGCTCTTTTATTCATTTTTATATTCATTTCTTCTGCCAGTTCTTCTATAAGTTTTCTTTCATGCGGAGAGAGTTTTTTGGGAACATCAATTTCTATTTTAACAATTAAATCACCTCTCTTTTTACTTAAACTCGGCATTCCCTTTCCCTTTATTTTAAAAATTTCTCCACTTTGTGTGCCAGGGGGTATATTTATTTTTTCTTTTCCTTCAAATGTCTCGATTTCTATTTCATTTCCAAGAACTGCTTCAGGATAGGATATTTTTTTTATTATAATTAAATCATCTCCCTCTCTCATAAACTTTTCATTTTCTTTTATGTTAACTTCTATATATAAATCTCCTGGTTTCATTCCTTTTTCTCCTGCGTCTCCCTCTCCTTCTAAACGGAGATGCATTCCATCTTCTATACCTTTTGGAATTTTAACTCTTATTTTTCTTTTGACTCTTTTAAATCCGCTCCCTCTGCAAATTCTGCATGGATTTTTTATTATTTTTCCTTCTCCTCTGCAGTCATTGCATATGGTTATCTGGGTGAAATGACCAAATGGGGTCCTCTCTGTCCTCCTTATTTCTCCAGTTCCATTGCATGCAGGACATGAAACTATTTTGCTTCTATCACTCACTCCAGTTCCATTGCATGCAGGACATATCTCATTTCTCTCTATTTCTATTTCCTTTTCTGCGCCAAAATATGCATCTTCAAGGTTTATTGAAATGGAATAGAGTAAATCTCTTCCCCTCCTTTTTTTCTCAAATCCTCTTTCAAATCCTCCAAAAAATTTCTTGAATATCTCATCAAAACCAAAATCAAATCCTATATCATGAAATATATCTGAAAAATCTGCGGTTCTGAAAATATCTTCATATGAATACTCACTCTCAATTCCAGCGTGTCCAAACATATCATACTGTCTTCTTTTTTCATCATCAGATAAAACTGCGTATGCTTCTGAAATCTCCTTAAATTTTTCCTCTGCATTAGGGTCTGAGCTTTTATCTGGGTGATATTTTAATGCAAGACGACGATATGCTCTTTTTATTTCCTCTTTTGTAGCATTTCTGCTGACACCTAAAACCTCATAGTAATCCCTTTTCATTCTTTCACTTCATAATCTGCGTCCATGGATTTTTTGGTTCCATTGTCTCTTTCTTTTTTTGTAGCGTCTGCTTTCTGATAAGCTTCTGTAACAACTTCACCCATTGCCTTGGTAAGTTCTTCGCTCTTTTCCTTCATTTTTTCTGTGTCATCTTTTTCAATGAATTCTTTGAGTTCTTTCAGCAATTTTTCAACTTTTTCTTTCTTTTCATTTGAGATTTTATCCTTAATTTCTTCCAGAGTTTTTTCTGTATTATAGACAAGGGCTTCAGCATTATTCCTTATTTCTATTCTTTCTTTTCTTTTTCTGTCTTCTTCTGCATGTTCCTCCGCCTCCCTGCGCATCCTTTCTATCTCCTCTTCGCTGAGTTTTGTTGAGCCAGTTATTGTTATTGATTTTTGTTTTCCAGTTGCTAAATCTTTGGCTGAAACATGCAGAATTCCATTTGCATCTATGTCAAATGTAACCTCTATCTTTGGCACTCCTCGAGGGGCAGGAGGAATTCCAGTTAATGTGAATTTCCCCAAACTTTTATTATCTGCAGCCATTGGTCTTTCTCCTTGAACAATGTGTATTTCTACACTCGTCTGATTATCTGCTGCAGTTGTAAAAATTTTGCTTTTTCTGGTTGGAATTGTTGTATTTCTTTCTATTAAAGGAGTTGCAACTCCTCCAAGGGTTTCAATACTCAGTGTGAGGGGAGTTACATCAAGCAGTACAATGTCTTTTTCAAGATCACCACTTAATATTCCTGCTTGTATTGCAGCGCCGAAAGCAACGCATTCCATTGGGTCAACTCCTCTTTCTGGCTTTTTACCAAAAATTTCTTCAACAACCTTCCTGACATAAGGAATTCTGGTTGTTCCTCCCACTAAAACAATATGGTCTATATCTTCTGGCTCTAATTTTGCATCTTTTAAAGCTTGCTTGCATGGTTCAACAGTTTTTTCAACAATTGGTTTTATGAGTTCTTCAAATTTTGCTCTTGTTAGAGTTTCCTGTAAGTGAAGTGGTTCATTATTTACAATGGTAATATAAGGAAGTTCAATTGTTGTCTGCATGGTTGATGAAAGCTCAATTTTTGCCTTTTCCGCAGCTTCTGTAAGGCGTTGCAACGCTTTCATATCCTTTCTCAAGTCAACCCCATGTTCTCTCATCAACTTATCTGCAATATAGTTTACAATTGCCCTGTCCATGTCTGCACCGCCCAAATGAGTATCCCCATTTGTTGAGAGAACTTCAAAAACACCCTCTCCAACCTCCATAATTGTTATATCAAATGTTCCTCCTCCCAAATCATATACAGCAATTTTATGCTCCCCTTTCTTATCCAAGCCATAAGCGAGGGCGGCTGCAGTCGGCTCATTCAAAATTCTTTTCACTTCAAAACCAGCTATTCTTCCTGCATCCTTTGTTGCCTGTCTCTGATCGTCGTTGAAATATGCGGGAACAGTAATAACAGCTTCCTTTATCTTCTCCCCCAGAAATTCTTCTGCATCTCTCTTTATTTTTTGCAAAATGAAAGCGGAAATCTGTTCAGGTGTGTATTTTTTTCCTCTAATAACTACTCTTTCAGATGTTCCCATTTTTCTTTTTATATATTGCACTGTTCCTTCTGGATTCATAACCGCCTGCCTTTTTGCTGGCTCTCCAACTAGCATTTCTCCTTCTTTTGTGAAGGCAACTACAGAGGGAAAATATGGATTACCTTCTGAACTTTTTATCAAAAGAGGTTTTCCGCCTTCTATAATAGCCGCTTCAGAGTTCACAGTACCCAAATCAATTCCTATTACCTTTGCCATTTCAATCACCTTTTGCGACAATTACATATGATGGACGTATAACCCTTCCATTGAGCATATATCCTTTTTTTATCTCCTCTATTATTATTCCATCTTCTCCCTCACTTTTTCTGGTTGCAACAGCGTGGTGAAGATTGTGGTCAAATTTTTCACCAACTGCATTTATTTCTTCAACTCCTTCTTCATTGAGAATTTTCTTAAATTGATTCATTACCATATTCAATCCTTTGTGTGAGATTTCATTGCAAGCCATTTTCATATTTTCGTATATATCTATGAATTTCAAAATCAATTTTTCCTTTTCTCTTTTTCCAATCTCCTTTATTTCCTTTTCCATTCTTTTGCGATAATTATCAAAATCTGCAAGTAAGCGAGTCATTTTATCTTTTTTCTCCTCTATTTCTCTTTCAAGTTCTGCAATTCTCTCCCTCAAAGTTTTTTTAGAAGTCTTTTTCCTTTCCTGGTTCATCTCGAAAGTTATATAAAAGTTGTTCTATATAAAAATTTCTCTCATGTATTATAATTTTTAGTTACTTCAAAACTTCAAATCCTGGTTGATTGAAATAATGTTTTGCAAGATATGTTACGTCAAACATATTTATTACTCCATCTCCACTCACATCTCCAACATTTTCATACATTTCTTCAAATCCTGGTTGATTGAAATAATGTTTTGCAAGATATGTTACGTCAAACATATTTATTACTCCATCTCCACTCACATCTCCATTCTTCCATACAGTTATGTTTACATAGCTTAAATTCCAGTTTCCATATTCATCTGTTGCATTTATTTCAAGCATATGAATAACATATGAAGAGCCATTATAAATTGCAGAGCCAATGCTTGCATTTGTTTCTATATACCATATATTACTTCCATTTATATGATTCATTGAAACAACTCCAAATCCCAGAGAGGTTAAATTTATTTTTACACTTGTTATTTCATGCTCATCAGTAATGTTAACAGACATGTTTGTTTTTTCTCCCCACAATGGTATGCCATCAGTATCTTCTGGAATAACTGCAAGAGAAACACTCACATTTCCAAATTGTGGAGGAAAAGTATCATTTGCTATTATAAATTCATATAC
>DRIF01000201.1 GCA_011052825.1 Thermoplasmatales archaeon | reverse complement strand
CTTTAATACAGGATCCAGAAAACCCAAATCTAAATGAGATAGAAATTCCGATGTTTCCACTGGATTTTCTTTTGTAGGATTCCTGAATAATGCTTGCAATTCATATTTCCTACCGATCTCTTTGTCCAAAAAATTCCGATTACTTTTTATTAGCCTTTCTATTTCTATTTCATCCCATCCCATTTTAATCAAAAAAATGATGGGATCTCTCTTTATTTTTTTATGAATTTTTCAGCTACGAGTTATGCCAAAAATGGTTAGTCTTATATACGAGAAGGGCTAATCTGTATCCGCCAACCTTTCCATAATTTTCTCAATTTCTACCAGATATTCCGCTACTTTCCTCCCTTTTTCAGTTAGCCAATACATTCTTAAATTTCTCCTTTTTCTAATTTGTTTCTTAATTCAACATATTTTAGATAATAATAAATTGTAAAGGCAATTTCCGCTATAACACCAATGGTTAGGAGAAGTAAAATTAACCAATTCAATTCATTACTTAAAAATTCATGTAATCTATTGGCTCCGTAATTAAATCCAAAAATAAATCCGAATATTCCTAATAGAACGGCTAACATAATAGAAGAAGCTATATAACTGTGATAATAATGTTTCATTCTGGCTTTTAACCCCTCTAATTTAGCCTGCTCTTTTATATCAGTATTCCCCCCCCATACAGAGAAAATAATTTCTTAATTTTATTCTTTTCTATTTTTCTTCTACATTTTTTGAATTAAAAATAAAAATATAGAAAACTCTAAATATTCTGGGATTTTATAAAATTATGGAAATAAATATACCTACTGGGTCATATCCTATTTGTAACAAGTGTAATAAGGGAACTTTATTACCCTGTTTCATAAAAATAGAAGAGTATGAAAAAGAGAAAGAGATAAGAATAGGTTGGGAATGTAGCAACTGCGGTCATTCTGTAGGATGATAAAATCTTTTTCCTATTCTTTACTTTTAATTTTATCATCAGAAATTTTATATTGTTTTATGAGAGACAGGAAAAAATAATTTTATTGTGTAAAAATAGAGCTATTATTAAGGGCAATATTCACACTTGCCGTCGATCCTTTTATACAATTCTATCCTATATTTTAATCTCTTAAAATTCTCTGATAAAGTTTTTTTATCATTATTTAGTTTATCGCTTAATTTTTCTAATTCTCCGATTTTTTCCCTATACTCTTTAAATATTTCTTCACATATTTCTACTAATTTTGGTTTTATCATTCCTTTCTCGATATTTTTTAATTTCCCAATGCGATTTTTATTAAAAGTTATAATTTTATCGTTATCCACCTTTATCTGTAGTTCAAAATTATCTCGTGTTGCACTTGATGAGTTAGACTCTAACAAATCGTGAATGAACCCTTTAATAAAAATTGCATTTTCTGCGGAAAGATCGTATTTAGATATAATTATAACATCCTTGAAATTTTCCTTAAGTTTAATAGAAATTTTTTCGCAAGCTTCACAATTTAGATTATGCCATTTCATTATTAGTTCATTGGAAGCATTAATTAAATTATTGATTTCTTTTACTATATTTTTGTATTGCTCATCGCTGGATGATTTTAAGTGAGCTACTCCTTTCTCAATATTAATGTCTGGTTTATCTAAAAAATTTATGTAAAAAGTTTTGTTAAAGCTACAATCCATATCATCGTTGAGTGGCAAAGTTTTTTCAGCTATCATTTTTCTTGTAGTAGGTATCTTCTCTATGAGTTCGAATATCTTCTCAAAATCGTTATTTAGCAACGATTCAACATGTCGTCGATTTTCCTCTAATTTCTGAGTATACATTAAAAAGAAGTATTGACCACCTAACGCTCCTGCAATAGCTCCTGCAAATGCTGGAATAAAAATAGAAATTATATCAAAGAGAGTGATAGTTGAGAATATAACAGTTAGTATTGCACCAACTATGAATGATACAATAAATACGATAAATCCAAAAAACCATTTTTTGCTCATCATTTTTCTTTCTTTTCCTCGATTTTTTCCATAACTTTCTCAATTTCTATGAGATGTTTTGCAATCTCCTTTCCTTCTGGAGTAAGAAAAATCCATTTCTTTCCACCAAATTTATCCTCTATTTCCCAATCAATTAAACCATACTCTTTAAGTTCATTAATTCTGCGAATTAATTCCCCTCCTTTTATTCCTGTAATTTCAGATATTTTCCCTTGATACATTCTTTCATTTTCTATAAGGAGTTTGATGATTTGCATTGTTTTCTTTTTTCTCACTATCCACACAAAAGTAAAACAGTAAATTAAATAAGTTTTTGCGTTCATTTCTTTTTCTTTCTCTTTTTCTTCATCCTCTCCATTATCCTTTCAATCTTCACCAAATACTTCCCAATCTTTTTCCCTTTTCAGGTTGGAGTGAATACTTAACCACTCTTTATATTCCTTCATATACTAATTGATTAAATGATAGATGAATTTTTTAATAACCATATAATAATTGTCCAAAATACAAGAGCAACAAATATTAAACCAAAATAACTAAAATAAGTAAGTAGTGCTCTAAATAGTTCTTTAAAAGATTTTTTTCCTTCATGGATACCCTGAACTATCATAGAGGATACACCTCCTGCAACTATACCATATACAAACCAATTCATGCCAATTGGTTCATATCCTAAAATTAACATTGTTATTACTCTAATACATACCCCAACTAACCAAGCATAAAATGCAAAACCAGGAATGAATATAAAAAAGATAAGAATAATACCATAGAGATTCAAAGAAGATTTTTTGAAATCTATGATAATCTCCTTTAATATTCTCTTAATTTTACCTTTCATCCCTCCTCCATTACCTCCTTAATCTTCACCAAATATTCCGCAACCTTCCTCCCTTTCTCAGTGAGCCAATACCACTTTTTACCTTGAAATTTGTCTTCTACTTCCCACTCTATTAAACCCTGTGCTTTTAACTCATTTAATTTTTCATTAAGTGAAGAACCTTTTTTTCCAGTTAGCTCTTCTAATTCTCCTCTATACATTTTTTCTTTTTCAAGAAGAGCTTTAAGAATTTCTATTATGCCTGTTTTGAAGAGTATTCTCACTATTTTACATTTTTACACAAAATATATGTTTTATTTTTGTAATATTGTTAATATGTGTAAAATAGCAACATTTATATACCTTATAAGTATTATAATTTTGCACAAAACAGCAAAATTGGAGGTAATATGATGAATGGAGAAGTAAAAACCATTGCCGTAAATCCAATTGTTATAAAAATGCTGGAGAAGTTGCAGGCATACTATCATTACAGGAACGGAGAGAAAAAGAGTTATGGAAAAATCATCGAGGATCTGGTAACTGCTGAATTTTCTGCATTGGGGCTTGAGCTGGATGAATTACAGGAGGTGATAGCATAGAGGAATGTCCTCTTTGTTTTGCTAATGTGTTTGATAAGACAGGATCATTAGAAAATCACATTAAGATACATCATCCCTGGTTTTATGATGAATGGAATAAGAAAAAGAGGAGGAGAAAAGCATGAGGAAAATACGTTATCACTGTAAAAAGTGCGGTTATAATTTCAGGATACCTAAAGCTTGTGAGGGATATACAATATACTGTCCACATTGTGAAAGTTCTCACGTAGGGAGGGGATGGTTAGGTTTGAAGAAAATAGAACAAGAACAAATACCTATAACCTTATCATTAGATAAATTTGGGGAGGTGAGAAAATAATTTGCCCCCGTTGCCATTTTATTTATAATCCTCTTTATTGGACCTGTCCATTTTGTGGGTATTCTCCATATAAGGAGGTGATAAGATAAACATCAATCAATTTTTGAAAGAAAAGGTTGTTTCTATTGAAGAAATACCGAGAAATGAAACGCTCTTGGAAAAAGATATAATCTATATAAAAAATAGGAAATTCTATCGTGGCGTGGTAATAGGAAGGATGGGACCTATTATTTTGATTAAGAAAAAAGATTTATTTAATGGAGAAGGAAGAAACTTAAAGGAAAAAATCAGAATTGAAAATGTTTTAGGCATAGTGAAAAATGAAAATGAAGAAAATTGATCCTGAAACATGGCATAAATTCAGAAGGCATTGCATGGCTCAGCAACAGCTTGCACCATCTACAATTGAAGAAACAATAAGGAAACTTCGCTATCTGGAAAAGAGAGAAATTGACTTAATGAATCTAAATCCAGAAGATGTTTATGAGTTTCTGGCTGAAAAAATGGATGAAGGAGCAGAAGCAACGGCATTAAACCATTACGTTAAAGCATTGAATAGATGGACAAAATTCATGGGTTGGGATATAAAATTCAAACAATACAGGGAATATGAAAAACCCATAAAAATTCCAACAATAGAAGAAGTAAAGGCAATGGCTGACGTTTTTAATAAGAGAAATAAAGAGCATAGATTAAAGAAAATGATAATCGTTGCATTGGTGAAAACAGGCATGAGGAATAATGAGTTATGCAATTTAAAGAAAAAACATATTGATTGGATCAGAAAACAAATTATAGTTTTTGGCAAGGGCGGAGGCATGAAAAAACCCAGAATAATACCATTAGATGATAATTTCCTTTATGGAAAAACTTATCCTTCATTATCAAATTATATTAACCATTGGAGGTATACTCCAAAATACCCATATCAGAATTTTCTTTTCATAAACAAGAATGGGAAAAATATCACAGATTCTTATGTGAGGAAAGTTGTAAAGGAGGCGGGAAAATCCATAGGGCTTGATTGGATTCATCCACATAGCTTGAGACATTTTTATGCAACTAATTTACTTCGCAACGGTGTAAATATTAGAATTGTTCAAAAAATCTTGGGGCATGCAGATATAAAGACGACAGTCAGGTATTTACACGTAATTGATAATGATTTGCAAATTGCCATAGAGAATTTTGAAGATCCATTTTTAAAGAAAGGATTGCAAAGATCCTTAAAACATTTAAATACCCTATGCAAAACTTTATCTGTAAAAATTTATGGGCCTGCCCGGATTTGAACCGGGGTTCCAGGCTCCCAAAGCCCGAAGGATCGACCAAGCTACCCCACAGGCCCTGCATCGTAAAATAAAAAAGGATAAAAAACTTTTCTCTTAATGAGAAAAATTATTGCCTATGCAATTCTGGGAATGACATTCATTTTAATATATGGCTCAGTTTTTGCCAGCATATTCATTGATGTTGAATATGAACTGAATAGCAACATCATTCTTTTCTCTCTCTTCTTCAACATGATAATAATGTTTTTATTTCCTGTAATTTTCATCTATCTTTACTACGGAGGAAATGTTTTTGAAAGATTGTATTTCAGAAGGGAAGGAATTGGAAAATCAATTTTTTATGGTGTTATAACAACTTTTTCATTTATATTTTTGATAGGAATTATTTTATATATTTTAGGGTATGAAGAAGAAAATCCTCTTGCAGAAGAAATAGGAAGAAATTTGAGTATCATGCATCTAATTTTAATACCTCTCCTTTCTTCATTAAGCGAGGAAACTTTTTACAGAGGATTTATTCAGATGCATCTCGAGAAAAAAACTGGATTCTTATTCTCCTTAATTTTCACATCTATTCTTTTCGCAATCGCCCATATTGAATATGGAACTTTTCTTCAGATAGTCCTTCCATTCTTCTTCTCAATTTTTCTGGGCTTGCTAATTCACAAATTTGAGAATATATTTGCCCCTCTCTCCGCCCATTTTTTATATAACTTCATAAGTTTAGCAATTTTTTTATATAAGTAATTAATTTTCAACAGGGTAGAAAATAATGAGGGTATGGAGGCGGAGCTGGGAGGATGGATTAAAGATGGAACCATTATGGATAAATTTGATTATAGTGATTGTTACAATACCTCTCTTTTTTGAAATAACTGGAAGAATGTTCAAAATAAAATTTATTGGATTGTGTATTGGCATAGTTATTTCTTTAATAAAAACAGCATATGATTATGTCTACTTAAAATATTTTTAATTTTTCATTTTCTTTCCCGCATATAATGGTTTTTCTAGTTTGTCTTCAATTTTTAAAAGTCGATTGTATTTAGAAATTCTTTCACCTCTTGCAGGAGCTCCAGATTTTATCTGACCCGTCTGAAGTGCTACCGCCAAATCTGCTATGAAATCATCACATGTATCTCCAGAACGGTGTGAAACCATAACATCATATTTATTCTCATAACAAATTTTTGCAACCTCAATTGCTTCTGTAAGAGTTCCAATTTGATTTGGTTTTAGCAGTAAAGCATTGCAAGCTTTACTTTTAATTCCCTTTTTCAACCTCTTTGCATTTGTCACAAATATGTCATCTCCAACTATTTGTATCTTGCCACCCAATTTTTCTGTTATTTCTATGAATGCATCCCAGTCCTCTTCATGAAATGCATCCTCTATTGATATTATTGGATATGACTTCACGAGCTCAATATAATATTCAAGAAGCTCTCTTCCTGTCATTTCACCATTTAAAAAATATCTATCATTTTTGTAAAAGGAGGAAGCAGCACAGTCAAGAGCAATTTTAACCTCCTTTGTATATCCATTTTCCTCTATTGCATCCAGAATTATATTTAAAGCATCTTCTGTTTTATTCAATGGAGGAGCAAACCCTCCTTCATCTCCAACATTTATTGCAGATTTTCCAAATTTATCCCTTATTTTTTCCTTCAGAGTGTGATAAATTTCGCTCCCCATCTGAATTGCATGAGTAAAATTTTTAGCTCCAACAGGCACAATCATATGCTCCTGAATTGCAAGCTCATTTCCAGCATGAACCCCACCATTTATAACATTCATAAAGGGGACAGGAAGAATTCTGGCTTCTTCATTTAAATATTCATAAACCTCTTTTTTTAAACAACAGGAGGCACATTTACAAACTGCAATTGAAACTGCTATGCATGCATTTGCTCCAAGCACGCTTTTATTCTTTGTTGCATCTATCTCAATCATTTTTTTGTCTATCTTCTCCTGCTCCCTCACATCCATTCCCTTTATTGCAGGAGCAATTATTCTTTCAACATTCTTAATTGCCTTTTTCACCCCCTTTCCATGAAATTCCTCACCACCGTCTCTCAGTTCCAGAGCTTCCATTTTTCCCTTGGAGGCACCTGAGGGGGCGGACGCTATCCCTCTTGAATCTCCTGCTCTCACTTCCACTTCAATTGTTGGATTTCCTCTTGAATCAAGAATCTGCCTTGCAGATATATAATCAATTTTAAATTTCATAAAAAATTAATAACAAAATTGTTTATTTATTTATGGATTTAATTTTGACTGTTTTGATTGCCTTCACTCTTTCAATAGATGCTTTCTCTGTTGTTCTGGCAACTGGAATGATTGATAAAAAGCATATAGTTAAAATGTCTCTTTCATTTGGAATTTTTCAGGGGTTTATGCCAGTTGTTGGATGGTTTTCTGGAAATGAAATGAAGCATTTTATATCTTCATTTGACCACTGGATTGCATTTTTTATTTTATCTGCAGTTGGAATAAAAATGATTTATGAATCGAATATGGAAAAAAAATTTAAGATCGATCTTAAAATGTTGATGATTTTATCAACAGCAACAAGTATAGATGCTCTCGCAATTGGAATTGCTTTTTCAATAATCAACTCACCAATTATCATACCTGCAATTATAATTGCAATTGTTACATTCTTCATGTGTTTATCTGTGACATTCATATCAGATAGAATGAAAATAGAGAAAGCAGAAATTTTTGGAGGAATAATTTTGATTTTAATAGGAGTAAAAATGTTAATTGAACATATGATTTGACTCTACTATTTCATTTCCTTTTCCATCAATTTTTTCCTTTCTTTTGCAGTTCTTCCTGTTGCCTCAAATAAAAATTCATTCCATTTTTTTATTATAGAATAATCAGCACTAACCTTATCTGGAGGTGGAGGAACAATGTCTATAAGTATTGAATTTCCCTCTTTTTTCATATAAATTTTTCCTATATTTTCTGCCTCAAATTCAATTCCCTCCTCAACATTTCCTTCTACACCAAAATATTTTTTTACAAGTGAATTCAAATCTGGTTTATGTCCCTTCTTTATGGAATATTTTCTCATGAAATTGCATACAGAAAATGTTTATAAAATCTTTTTTATACAGAACAATGAAGATTGTTATCTCTCTTGGTGGCTCTCTTATATCATTAAACAAGCCAGATTATATAAAAAATGTTGCAGATTTGATAAAGAAAGTATCAAATGATTTTGAATTGTACGTTGTTGTTGGTGGAGGGAAACTGGCGAGGGATTACATAAATACAGCAAGAAATTTCTGCAATGATGAATCGTATCTTGATAGAATAGGGATACTTGCAACAAGAATTAATGCATTGCTTTTGAATTCCTTTTTCAAAAAAGATATTCCAGAAACAGTTGATGAGGTAATGGATATAAAGCCCCCTGTAATAATGGGTGGAACAACCCCGGGACATTCAACAGACGCAGTTTCTGCAATGGTTGCAAGAAAAGTTAAAGCAAAACGTCTTATAATTGCAACAGATGTTGACGGAATATATGATAAAGACCCCAAAAAAAATAAAGATGCAAAAAAATTTGATAGAATTGACATAAAAGAATTGATAAAAATTTCAGGCAGGACATGGAAGAAAGCTGGGGAAAGCGCTGTAATAGATGCAATTGCATGCAGTATAATTGAAGAAGAAGGAATACCAACACTCGTTTTAAATGGAAAAAATTTGAAAGAGTTAGAAAATGCTATATATGGAAAAAAGTTTAATGGAACAGTGGTTGAGATAAAATGATTCCTCAACATGGTCATTGCCAGATATGTGGGAAAGCAATAAAATTTGGAGAAGTAGTTTGCAGTGAAAAATGCAGGGAAGAATATGAAAAGTTTGTTAAAAAAAGGAGGATGTATATTTATATAATGTATGGTGCCCTCCTTTTCCTCATTTTAATGGTCGTCATACAACTCATTTAATATTCGTTTCAATTATTTTCCTTTCCTTCCCACTTTTTACATTTACTTCATTTACTATTATATTTTCAGAAATTTCAATTATGTTGAAGGAGGGGTAAGATTTTCCCTTCAATCTGTTTGAACATGCAGTTCCTGTTGTTATGAAATAGGTTTTATTCAGTTTCCACACCCATGGAAGATGTTTGTGTCCAGATAAAACAAAATCAATTTCATGCTCAATGCATATTTTAAGAATATCTCCGGCATCTATCAGAATATTTCTTTCCCTCCCTGTTCCTGGAATCGGGATGATGTGGTGATGCAGGGCAAATATTTTTATTTTATTTCCTTTCAACTTATTTTCTATAATTTTATAGTTCTCTCTCCCAATATGCCCATCATCTATATCCGGCTCACTTGAATCCATTCCCAAAAGAATTATTTCGTCATTTTCATAAAATTTATTTCTCTCTCCAAATACTTCTTCAAAAATTTCATATCCCTTATTTCTTGCATCATGGTTCCCAGGAACAATCAATTTTTCTATGCCTATTCTATCAACAAATTTCTCAGCAATTTCATATTCATGCATGTATCCGTCATCTGTCAAATCTCCTGTTATTATCACCAAATCTAAATTTTTTGAGTTAAGAATTTTTATTAAATTCTCTCCCCATTCCTCAACAAAATGTTTTCCAGAAAGATGTAAATCAGAAATATGAGCTATTTTCATATTCTTTTCACCTTTATCTCATATAACTCATTCTTTTTTATTTCAAAATCAACATTCAGGAATTTCTTCATCAACCACATTTCAGTTTCAGCATGCTTGCTCAACTTAATGCATTTGAATGAAATTTCTTCATCCATTAATGCAAAATATGGCAAAAGTTGATCCACAGCACGCTCATCAACATCTGTCCCTGATTTTATT
Source organism: Thermoplasmatales archaeon (assembly GCA_011052825.1). Classification (GTDB taxonomy): domain Archaea; phylum Thermoplasmatota; class E2; order UBA202; family JdFR-43; genus DRIF01. The sequence goes on along the minus strand of DRIF01000201.1, from coordinate 7,292 downwards.
TCTTCAATGAGTTTTTGAGAAACTTCTCTCCCTATATCTTCTGATTTTTTCCCCCTCTCACCTAAGCAATCTGCACCTATAATTTTTTCTTTTGTCCACATAACAAATCCAACTCCAGAGCATTCAGCTTCTGTTTCCTCAATCATTATATCTGCACTGAATCCATGCTTTTTTAGTTCAACTTCAGCAGATTTTTTTATCCTCTCAGCTATATTATAGGGAAGATTTGCAATATTTATTATTCCCTCTATTCCCTCTATTTCTTCGTCAAATTTTATTGGCTTTAACTTTTTGCATGGTTTGATTATTGCCTCAACCTCCCCCCCTCCAACTGGATAGTAGCCACGTAAGTTCAGATATGCTTCCACGTCACACCCCATTTTCTTTAATAAAGAAAGGAAAACATTCTGGAAATAATCCCACGGAGGAGACCATTTTACATCTGTTCCTCCTTTTATTTTTAAACGGGTTTCCTTTTCTGCAAATAAGGACGGCAGGATGCATGCCTGCAAAACAAGAGTTATGCTCCCTGCAGTTCCAATATCAAAAAAATAGTCCCCTCCTTTTATCTCGCCAGGATAAAATTCTATTTCTTTAGAACCCAAACTAACTCCTTTAACTCTTGCACCGCACAATTTTGATACAATTTCTATTGCTGTCATATGCTGTTTTCTCAGTCCAGGATTTGGTCTCTTTGCTCTTATGTTAAAAACCCTTACTGGTTTTTTTGTTAAGGAAGAGAGAGCTACGCTCATTCTCAATATCTGCCCTCCCCCTTCTTTGTATGAGCCATCTATTTCAATCATCTTTCAAGATATTCCAAAAGCATATTTAAACTTGCTTTGCAGAAATTCTCTTTATTTTCAATTCTGTTTCCCTCAAAAATAAATTTTCTCGTTTCCACTCCATCTGGTGTTGCAAGTCCAATGTAAACTAATCCAACAGGCTTTTCTGGTGTTCCTCCACCGGGACCTGCAATTCCTGTTGTTGATATTGCAATGTCAACATTCATCAAATTTTTCACTCCATGAGCCATTTCATAGGCAGTTTGATGAGAAACAGCTCCAAACTTCTCCAGAGTTTCTTTTTTCACTCCAAGCACTTTTATTTTAATTTCGTTGCTGTATGCAACAACTCCTCCCTTAAAATACTCTGAACTACCAGGGACATTGGTTAAATTGTGGGCAACTAAGCCAGATGTGCATGATTCAGCTGTTGCAATCCAAAATTTCTTTTTCTTTAGCAACTCAGCAATTTTTTCCATCATAAAAATAATATATGCACCATACAAAAATTTTAGTGAGAAAATGCCATAGTTAATAAAATTTCATCTTTGCATAAATTTTTCATTTCATAAAATATTTCCTCGTAATAATCTCTGTAAATTCTCTTAAAAATTCCTCTTTTTCCCTCAGGCAGAGCGGAGAATATTTTTTCTGCGAGTCCATTTTTTAAGTGAAACTTATCAAAAATTATTTCTTTTATTCCTGTATCTTTCAGAACATAAAAAAATTCTCTAACATCCTCCTTTTCCATATCTGGATATACAGGACCAACAAAAGCATATGTATATATCCCACTCTCAGAAAATTTTTTTAAAGTTTTCAGACGTTTTTTTAGAGGAGATGCAAATGGCTCAAGGATTTTAAGATTTTCTTCATTTATAGTTGATACTGTAATTCCAACTTTTGCATTGCTGAATTTTTTTATTAAATCAATGTCTCTCAAAACAATATCAGATTTTGTTAATATGTCAATAGCCCAGTCATTTTTTAAAAGCAGATGAAGACATTTTCTTGTTATCTCGTATCTTTTTTCAACCGGCTGGTAGGCATCAGTTGAGGTTGATATTCCAACTATACCCCTTTTTTTCCTCTTTAACTCATTTCTCAGAATGGACGGCATATTTACTTTAATATACACATTATTTTTCCATTCATCCTCATCAATATGCATTATATAAGGAACATAGCAGTAAATGCATGAATGCATGCAACCAATGTAGGGATTCAACGAATAATCTATTCCTGGAAGTTTTGAAATAGTAAGAGCAGATTTACACCATTTCTCCTTTACATTCATTTTATAAAATCCTCAATTTTTTTCTGATACAATCTTCTCTTTATTAAATTGCTTGTTTCAATCCATCTTTTTATTGGTATGTGGAGAAGAGAAGATACAAAAAGCAAAGCGTCTCTGAAATCATCAAACTTTTTCCCTTCCTCTCTCAAAGCTTTTCTGACATTCTCCCTAACATTCCATACCCCAACTGGCATTATGTAGCCAGGGTGAATTTCCCTCAAAACAACTGCACCTCCCTGCCTCCTCTCCTTCCTCAACTTTTCAGCCACCGCCAGGCGGGCAGAATAGTAGCATCCTCCAATTGATGCATATTTACTCCTACCCTCATAATATTCATGGTCTCCAAACAGGATTATTTTTTTGCCAAGAGGATTCCATGTTGTGTTTGGATACCATGCTTCTATAAGCTCATATTCCCAACTGCTCGGATACATTAAAATTACCCATAAATTATCCAAACTTTTTGTATAATATACATGATATTCATTGAGCCATTGATAATTTTTTACTTCATCAATAATTTTTTTTCCTATTGTATCATCAACAGCTGTTATACTCCATCTTGTTGGAACAAATTTTTTTTGTATACCAAAAAGGCCAGCTGAGAATACTTTCTGTATAGAGGATACGAAAGTTCCTTCTTCATATAACCACATTATTGCATCAACACTCTTCATTTCATCATAAAATACTTTCTCAATTTTTTTGTCAACTTTTGCATTCTCTATCCACAACTTCTTTATTGGGGCAGATGGTCCATGTGGCTGAACTTCATCATATAAAGTTATAATTCCTCTTGGCTTTTTTTCAAACTGAACTTCCATCTCAACTGGCTTTGAGGCCATTGCTATTTCCTGAGTATATTCAACTATTCTCCCTTTTGCATTTGAAACATCTATTCTGTATTTCCCCCTAACCAACTTCATTCTGAAGTCAACTATATCATCTATTTTTTTATCATGCCATAACTCTGGAGTATCCATGAAAGATGTATCTCCTTTTATAGGAGGTAACATTGGTCCAGCATAAACTTTTGGATACCCCATTCTTCCAACAAAAATTGATGGAGGAGAACTTCCAGAAATTAAATTTTTTTCTATTAATGGCTGAACTTCCATTTTCTTATAATATTTTACCAAAACAGGACATCTTGATTTTCCACACAAAAGTTTTGCTCCTCTGCATTTTATGCATATGCTTTCATCCATGCTTACAATTTTTTTTACGCCTGTCTTCACAAATATTAAACATATTCTGCTAAAAAATTTATGCATTAAAAAGAAAAATACTTAAAAGAGAAGGATATTATTTCTCAAATGAAATTGAGTATAATTCTTCTGACAGCAAACATATTCCTTCTTTTATCAGGAGTGTTTATATTCAGAGAAAATAGAGTAAAAAAATTAAGATATGATGATATATCTCATTTATTAATATTTGGGATTCTGTTTCTTGCAGTCTCTGCTCTTTTTTTTACAGGAGTTAAAATAGACCCCATAATATCTTCAAGATTTGGATTTGATTTTACAAGAGCAATCTATAATATAGAGGGAGATATAGTTTCTGCATTCCAGACAATCAGAATCGCACCTCTTGATTATTATTTTGTATTCGTTTACATGATTGGATTTCCATTTATGATATATTTTACACCAGTTCTCTATATTATTTCAAAAGATATAAAATCATTTAAGTTTGCTGTTGCTGGATATGCAATAGCCATAGCAATATCACTTCCATTTCTGCTATTCTTTCCTGTCCATGATACATGGTGGGCAAGTCAAAATTATGGATGGTATGAGGGAAAGACAATATATTTCAGACTGCAGGAAATATGGCCAAGCATCATAGGAATTTTCTTTAAGTTCACGACCATAAACAATTGCTTTCCAAGTTTGCATTCATGCCTCTCTGCTGTAATGGCTTATACCGCCTGGATTAGAGATTATAGAAGATATAAATATGTTGCAGTTTTGATGGCAGTTTCCATACCAATAGCAACTCTTTATCTTGGCATTCACTGGTTTACTGATATTATTGCAGGAGAGGCAATAGCTTTGATATCTATTGTTTTATCAATGAAAATATCTGGGTTAAAATGGAAATAGCTTGGTTTACAGACACATGGCTACCAAATAAGGATGGAGTTGTCACTTCACTTTTGCTTTTCAAAAAAATTCTGGAGAAGAAAGGGCATAATATATACATCTTTGCTCCAGGTAATGAAAATGAAAGAGATAGGGAAATATTTTATTATGCGTCAAAACCATTCTCAAAGTATCCTAACTATAGAATAACTCCACTGAGAACAATATTTTCTGCAAGAACAAGAAAATTAATAAAGGAAATATCTCCTGATGTGATACATTCTCATTCGCCAGGAATAATTGGCTTGAATGCAGTTATTCCATCATATAAATTCAAAATCCCCCTCATTTTCACATATCATACTTTCTTGAATGATTCCATTTATTTGATTTTTAAAGGAAAGAGAATTCAGCATGTTGCAGAAACACTACTTTATGTATGGCTAAGATGGTATTTTCGCAGATGTTCATGTATAATAACGCCAAGCAATTACGTTGCAAATGAAATAAAAAAATTTTTTGATGGAGATATAAAGGTTATTCCAAATGGCATTGAAATTGCTTTTTTTGAGAAAGGAAATGGAGAAAAAATAAGGAGGAAATATGAAGGAAAAAAAATAATTCTGCATGTTGGGAGAATTGTGAGGGAAAAAAACATTGATTTATTGATAAAATCTGCTCCTCTCGTATTAAAAAAATATGATGCTGTTTTCATAATTGTTGGAGAAGGTCCAGCAAGAAGAGAAATAGAAGAAAAAGTAAAGGAGAGTGGATTGAAAGATTATTTCATTTTCACAGGTTTTGTAAGTGACGAAGAACTTGCTGATTATTACAAATCTGCAGATGTTTTTGTATTTCCATCCACATATGAAACTCAGGGAATAGTTGCATTTGAGGCAATGTCTGCAGAATTGCCTGTTGTTGGAGCTAAGGCAAAAGCAATACCTGAATTTATTAAAGACGGAGTGAATGGATATCTATCCAGTCCATATGATGAAAGGGAATTTGCTGAGAAAATTTTTATGGCACTTGAAGATAAAGAGATTGGCAAAAGAGGGAAGGAATTTGTCAAGAAATATTCAATAGAAAAAATGGCAGATAACTTAATTAAAATATATGAGGAATATGCACGTTAAATGCAAAGTTTTAATAGAATGTGAAAGCATAGAAAAGGCAGAAATTATAAATAATTCTATAAAGATTGATAATGAAGATTATGTAAAGACAGAAGTAAAAGAAAATTTTATTTTAGCAGAAATTGAAACAGATAAAATTTTATCTTTATTGCATACCCTTGATGATCTTCTTTCGTGCATATCACTTTCAATAAAAATTGTTGATTCTGCTCATAAAAAATTTTAAAACTTATTTCAATTTAAGTCATGGCTCTTGTTCTTGGAGCAGGAAAAATGGGTAAGGCAATTGCATATGATTTAATGAAAAATGGAGTAGAAATTAGAATATGCGATGCAAAGCAAGTAAATTTTCCAAACTTTTTTATTCTTGATGTAAGAGATGAGAACAGATTGATTGAGGAAATGAGGAAAGAAGATATTGTAATAAGTGCATTACCATATGACTTCAATTATAGAATAGCCAGAGTTGCTTTAAAAACAGGAACAAACTTTATTGATTTGGGAGGAAATAGCTATATTGTAAGAAAAGAATTGAAGCTCCATGAAAAGGCAAAAGAAGCAAAGATTACAATAATTCCAGATTGCGGGCTGGCACCTGGGATGACTAATATAATTTCTCATGAAATCTGGCGTAATGGGGCAAGAGAGGTGCATATAAGGGTTGGTGGTTTGCCACAGCATCCAGATAAGCCTTTAAACTATGCTCTGTTTTTTTCAATTCATGGATTGATAAATGAATATGTGGAGGATTCTATAATTGTGAGAGAAGGAAGAATAATGAAAAAAGAATCTTTAACTGGCTTGGAGAAAATAAAATTTGAGGATTTTCCTGAAATGGAAGCTTTTTATACTCATGGAGGAACTTCAACTCTTCCAAAAACTCTTTATGGAATAAAAGAGCTTGATTACAAGACAATAAGGTATGAGGGACATTGTGAAAAAATGATGCTCCTGAAAAAACTCGGTTTTTTTGATGAACAGGCAAGGCAGTTTACAGAAAAAATACTTGAGAAAGCTCTGCCAAAAAATAAGAAGGATGTTGTTCTTGCAAGAATTTATGGAAACGATGAAAAAATGGAACTCATAGATTATTATGATGAGAAAAATGGTTTTAGCGCAATGGCAAGAACGACAGGTTTTCCCACTGCAATAATTGCAAAAATGATTTTAGATGGAGAAATAAAAGAGGGGGCATTTCCTCCTGAAATTTCTGTTGATTTCCAAAAATTCATTGAAGAATTAAAAAAGAGAGGGATAGTGTGGAGGAAAACCTAATCATTCTCCCAAAATGCTGACTGCAATTTTACGATGTCTTGCTCTAAAAAGTTCAATGAAAAAAATTCTCTGCCACGTTCCCAAGGCAAGTTTTCCATTTATTACTGGAATTGTTGCACCGCTCCCCAGAAATTGATTTTTTATGTGAGCTGTTGCATTTTCATTTCCTTCATAGCTGTGACGATATGATTTTTTTGGTGGTATCAACTCATTCAATATTTCTTTTGTATCTTCGTGCATATCTGAGTCATTTTCCTGGATAACTATTGCTCCTGTAGTATGCATCTCATGCACACATACAATCCCATTTTTGATTCTACTCTCCTCAACAATTCTATTAACCTTTGATGTTATATCAATGTATTCATGAATTTTTATGCTCTCTATTTCTATAAAATCTGTAACCACCTTCATGATAAATATAGATATACAATCTAATAAAATTTTGCCTATTGTCCTAATTAAAAATAGTTAATTCTGGAATAAAAAAATTCATGCCATGTCCAGATATGATCGGTCAATTTCTCCAGCATCGCTGGAGAAGAATCTCTTCGAAATTCATTTATAAAGTTCCAGTAGAATTGGAATAATTCCAGTGCATTTTCCAATCTCTTTTTATTCTTGGAAAAGCATTTTGTTTTTCTTACTAATCTTCCAATTCTCTCCCTTAATATACCATTGAAATTTTCGATATTTGTGGTTTCTATGTCTG
>DRIF01000200.1 GCA_011052825.1 Thermoplasmatales archaeon | reverse complement strand
TAGGAGATGAAAAAATGTTGAAACCTTTAATAAGACAGGCCAAAAGAAATAGCAATGAAAAGAAAATAAAAGCAGCATATGGGGATGGAGCTTATGATAGTAGAGACAATTCAATTTTCTGGATAAAGAAGAAATAGAACCAATCATAAAAACAAGGAAAAACGCTTCTACAAAAGCGAAAGGATCAATGCTTAGAAAGATATGAGAAATATAAGAAGGCAGGAATAGATAGAAGAATTACTTTTGTTAGTGATAAAAGAGAGCACTACAAAAATGCTCTCAATAAGTATTTTTCAAAAGTATGCAAGCTTATTCATGGTGTTCCAATAGCGTGCAAGAAATATGGCTTAGAACATAATAACAATCCAATAGAGAGGTATAACGAGGATGTAAAGCAACGCTACAAGATAATGCGTGGCTTTAAATCATTTGAATCTGCAGATGCTTTTCTTAGCTTGAAGAGAATAATTTACAATTTTGTCAGAGGGGATGAAACGAGAGCTATGAAAGCTGACATAGCTCTGGAGCTCGGATGTAACAGGTTAGAAAGCCTAATAAAATTTTGAGGAAAAGTGTATCACCTATTTTGAGGAATATCCTTTCCAAATAGTTGTTCAAGGTACACCCAATCTTTATTATTAATTCGAGGACTTCTTCTTTATAATTTTTGACGAGTTCGTCAGTCCATACTTCAGGATAATGCGTGCCTTTATAATTAAATTTTTTGAATTTTATACCTTGTCTATATCTTCCTTGTTTTAATTCAAATGTATATTTTGTATCCACAATGCTACGATGCTTGACGGTATTTACGAAAGATGCTATGTATTGAAAACTATTATTCCTCCATAAATCCTCCATGGCGTCTTTAATGGGTAATAAACTTATATCTGTAGAACTTCTCTCCTCTAATTTCTTTTTTACCTTGTAAAAGGTTATGTTTTGTTCATTTAGTCCACTATTTAAAATAATTCTGTATACTACTTGAGACATTATATCGGCCATAGAATGCAAACTTTGTGCCATTGCTATTGCATTAGCTTCAGAAACTATTTCAGCATTAATCCACTCTTGGGAATTGAAAGATATAGTTTTATGTTGCTTAAACAAATCTTTCCACACCTTCGTTGTTAAGTTGGCATGATAATCAACTAACTCCTTTTTTCTTAAAAGAGAAATCGTGTACAGCCGTGGGTAGGTAATATTAGTTAACCTACATAGCTCCCTAAATCTTGGTATATCCCACTTCACACCACTCATAAACATAAGCAAATATAACATAATAAACTTTATTCTCTCCTATTCTCTAATAAAAAATTTTCTCTCTTATTCTCCTCTTTTCATTCTTATTATTCTCTCTCATTCTTTTTCGTATGCTGAGCATACGCTAAATTATAAAAAATGTATATCATTTGATATACAATGAGAAAGATAACAACGGTGAGGGTGGAAGAAGAATTATTGAAAAAGGCAAAGGAAATGGGAATAAATTTGAGCAAGTTTTTAGAATATAATTTGAAGAAAATCATGGACCGGACGGGATTTGAACCCGTGACCTCCACCATGCCAAGGTGGCGATCTTCCAGCTGATCTACCGGCCCCATGCAATATATTGTATAATCTATGCACTCATAAAACTTTTGTGGCAGTTGAATTTAATTAACGATTGTTATTAAATGTAACGAAATATTTAAAAAATTTGTTTAATTTATACGCGGCGAGAAAATGATAAGAAATCTATTTAATAGGAGAAATTTTATATGTTTTGTTTCTGTTGCATTTCTATTATCTGCGATACCATTTAACATTAACATAAAAAAAGCATTGAACAATGAATGGAATTGGTCAATTGAAACCGTTGATTATAAAGGAAAGGTTGGAAGATATACATCTATTTCTTTGGATTCAGAAGGTAATCCACGCATAAGTTATGCAGACATTGGAAATTATGATTTAAAATATGCATACTGGGATGGGAATGAATGGCATAATGAAACAGTTGATTCTGCAGGAGTTGTTGGAATTCCAACTGCACTTGCCCTTGATTCAAAAGATCGCCCACACATAGCATACTGTGATTTTGGAAAAAAATACTTAAAATATGCACATTTTGATGGTTCAGAGTGGCATGTTGAAACGATTGATAGTGGAAAAGATATGCTTTCACACTTGGCTATTTCAATTGATTCTAAAGATGATCCACACATAGCATACTGTGACTCTCTCCATGGATATTTAAAATATGCACGTTTTGATGGTTCAGAATGGCATGTTGAAACGATTGATACAGAAGGAAATGTTTCATGGTTTAGTGTGGGGGCTCATTCAATATTTATTAAAGACGGTTACCCCCACATTATTTATGGATGCGGAAAAAAATTAAAACATGCATATAAAGATGAAAATGGATGGAGTATAGAAATAATTTTGGTGGAGGGCGGAGAAATAAGATATGCGTCAACTGCATTAGACTCAAAAAATTACCCTCACATATGCTATCATGGAATGGAAAACTATGATTTGAGGTATGTATACTGGGACGGAAATGAATGGAAGAAAGAGGTGGTTCTTTCTGAAGGGTATATAGGAGGATCTTGTTCAATAGCCCTTGATTCTCATGATTATCCACATATTGCCTGCTACAGAACAGATAGCACACAAGAAAATGATAGGGATCAGGAATATGTATACTGGGATGGTTCAAAATGGAATGAAATGGTGATTGACTCTGTAGGATATGTTGGAGGATGCTGTGATATTACTATTGACTCAAATGATAATCCAGTTATAAGTTATTGCTACTGGCAACATTTTGATCTCAAATGTGCCAGAAAAACAATGAACAATCCTCCGGAAAAACCGCACAGACCTCTTGGTTCTATAATAGGATTTAAAGATTTAAATTGCACTTATAAAACTTCTACAACAGATGAAGATGGAGAGCAACTGTATTACATGTTTGACTGGGGAGATGGAAGTGTAACGGATTGGCTTGGCCCATATGCTTCAGATGAAATAATAAAAGCATCTCACAGCTGGGAAAAAGAAGGGAGATATCTGATAAGAGTGAAGGCAAAAGACAATCATTACTCTGAGAGCAGTTGGTCAGATCCGCTTCCTATTTCAATACCAAAGGTGTATTTCCTTAGATGGAGAGCGATTATTGGAAAATATTTTATAATATCCATGAGAGAAGTAATGCCTCTTTCCTTTTTCTCATTTTAAATTTTAATCTTTTATTTCTTTTTTCACTAACTGAATTGCAATCTTTTTTGCCTCTTCAATTTTTTCTGCATTTATTCCCGCCTGTCCTATTGTTTTTCTTCCTCCCCCTCTGCCACCCATTTTTTCTCCAATTTCTCTGGCTATTAATGAGCAGTCAAGGGATAAATCTTCTGAGCAGGCTATGGTTAGAATTGCCTTTTTATCTTTTTTGCTTGCAGATATGACAACTGCCTTTTCTTTTGTGAGTTCTTTTATGGCAGATGGAAGGAGATTATCTTGCATGATTATTCTCACATTTTCATACTCTATCGCTACACTTTCACCCATATTTTTCTGAAGATTCTCGACTTCTTTTCTTGCCTCTTTCCATTCATTCACGAGCTTTTCCACTCTCTTCACCACATTGCTTGGTTGTGTTCCAAGAATTGATGCAACCTCCCTCAACATTTTTTCCTGTTTCTGTATATATTCCATTGCTTTTTCTCCAGCACAAAATCTTATCCTCTCAACACCATCCTGAACACGTTCCACTCCAGTTATTTTTATAAAACCTATTTCTGACGTATTGTTTACATGAGTCCCTCCACATGCTTCTGCTTCTATATTTTCTATGTTTACAACTCTTATTACGCCACTCTTTGGGGCACCTCCCTGATACAAACGAAATCCAAATTTCTTTTCTGCCTCATTCTTTCTCATAAATTTTTTCTCAACATCAACAGCCATCCTGACAATTTCATTTGCTTTCTTTTCTATCTCACTTATACTTGCATCATCTATTCTTTTGTAATGGGTGACATCCAAACGTGCTTCATTTTCGTCAAGCTCGCTCCCAGCCTGCCATATATGACTGCCAAGAACCATGCGGGCAGAGGCATTTATTATATGAGTTGCGGTATGATGAAGCATCATTGCATATCTTCTATTCCAGTCAATTAAGCAATGAACCTTTCCCTCATCTATTTCAGCATCTAAAAAATGAAGTATTGCGTTTCCATGTTTTTCAACCTTTTTCACTCTAACCTTTTTCCCGTTTTGAATGAAAAACCCTGTGTCACTTTTCTGACCACCTCCTTCAGGATAAAAATAAGTTTTATTCAATATTGCAACATTATTTTCTGAATACAGAACTTCAGCATCAAATTCTTTGACATATTCATCATCATAGTATGCCTGATGTGTCTCAAAATTGTATGTTTTTTCCTCCCCAATTTTTTTCTGTTCCGCCTTTATATGTCTTTCTGCAACTATTGATTCAAAATTTTCTGGAATTTCAACGTTCGCTATCTCCTTAACTATTTCAGGATGAATTCCATGAGAATCATAAAATTCAATAAGTTTTTCAACACTTATTTTCCCCTCTTTTTCGATATAACGTGAAATCATTGACTTTCCTTTTTGCAATGATGTATGAAATTTTTTTGTTTCAATTTCAAGAATTTCCTCTATTCTGCTCTTCTCCTTCTTCAATTCAGGAAAATCTAAGGAAAGGTTTTCAATATGCATTTTAACTATTGAAAAAAGCATTCCATCATATCCTATTTTATCCATGAAACGCAAGGCCCTCCTTATAATTAACCTTGCCAGATAACCCGCTCCACTATTTGAGGGAACTATTCCATCTGAAAGCATGAAAGCAAGGCATCGAGCATGGTCTGCAAGAGCATATAAATATTCCATTTCACCCTTTGCTTCTTTCATAAGCATATCAACAACTTCTGGAAAAACTGCATCATATACTGTTCTGCTTCCATTTGTAAGCCACACAAATCTCTCCAGACCATATCCTGTATCAACAACCTTTGTTGGCATCTCTGAATATTTACCTCCTTTTACAATATATCCTCCTTTTTCATCCTCCTGCAAATTCATGAAAACAAGAGTTGCAAGCTCAAGTCCTTCGCTTAACACCTCAAAACATGCTCCCGCATTTCCTCCGCCTGCCCACTCTGCCTCCTTATATGTTACATCATATATGCCAATTTCATTCAGAAAATTATTGCAGTATTTTGTTGTTTCCTCAGTCCAGTAAATTTTTTCTCTGTTGTTGAATGCATGATGCCCCATCATCTCAAAGAGAGTGAGGTGTCTGCCACTTCTCCCAACTTCTTCCAAATCATTTAATCTTATGCTCGGCTGTGATATGACGAGAGGATTTGCTGGAGGAGGAACCAAGCCACCTGTTACATGAGGCTGGAAGTCAGCTATTGAAGCTATGGTTAAATAAATATCATCTCTCCATCTTGCAACAACAGGGTATCTTTTAAGGCGAGTATGATTGTGTCTTTCAAAAAATGATAGAAATGCTTCCCTCATGTCATGCAAATTCATTTTCTCTCCAACTGGATTTTCAATGAAAGTGTAATCGACACAGGGAGCATCTCCACATAAATTCTGCTTTTCATTTTTAGTCCAGAAATATGCCCCACATTTTTCACATTTTCTTCTTACAAATCCCTCTTCCCTAAAAAATTGCAATTGTAGCATTTTCTCCAAATCAGGATGCATTGTTGTATATAAAGCAGGTTATATATTTATTTTCAGTGAAATTTTTGTGAGTTACCACCATTTGGAGGATATTGAACAAATAAAAAATATGTTGATGAATTTGGTGAGGAGTGTATAATGGGAATTTTAATAGCGAAAAAATTCTCTAAGAAAATTCTAAATAAAATAAAAGAAGTTAATTTACATCCATTCTCCTACTTAATAGAAGGTATAAATAAAAACAATATCTATTCATTTGGAGATTTATTATCAAGATCGGTGTTAGAATATATAGGTGAATAAAGGAAGAGGAGATTTAATGATTTTCAAAACACATCATACCATATTCCATTTAGCATTATTGAAAATGTTATGTCTCCTATGAAATCGATTTCGCCATCAATCTGAAAGATTGGAGGAATTGTCTGCCATGCAACATTGAAATCATCTGCTCTCAGCAAATTTGATTCAATCAGCACACCAAAAACATCATCTATTGTAATGTTTAAGGAATAAAAGCTCAACCATTCCCAGTTTGTGTCTATGAAAATGTATCCCTGTAAAGAAATATTCCATCTTATTTCAAAATGCTCTGCTTTTAAAATGGAATATAAAAGAAAATGGGTCAATGAGGTTTCGCTATATATCTCAAGCTCAAGCCCTTTAAATCCATCTACAATAATATATCCTTCCTGCTCCCCTTTCCATTGTATGGTTGCCTCACCTGTTAAGTTTGAGATGGAAAGATAGTTTGTTGGTGAATCAATATCATTGCATACTGTAAATTTGGTTTTCCTCTCATTTATGTATACATAAATATATCCCTCTCCAAAATTTGATATTAGGTGGCGGGGCAGATATTCCAGTTTAATGCAGAATTCAACTCCTCTATATTCTATAACTAAGGTTGCATTGAATTCATCACTTGCTATATATTCAAAATAATTTTCTGAAAAACCAAGGGTAAAAGCCATTCTCACTGGAATATCTTCTACAGTTATATTTATTCCAAAATTATCCTCATATCTTATCTTTATTGTCTGTTCAACATCTGCAAATCTTTCAATTGAAATATTCAGTTTTTTTAGGGATATATCTGGAGATATTTTTATCATTGAATTGGCGGCAGGGAAATAATCAATCATAACTTTATGGTTTTGTGTATTTGAATACTCCATTATAACAGATAAATTTTGATTTCCATCGTCAAAAACTGGCTCCAAATTTATATAAAATTCTGGATTTTTTTCATAAAATATGTATGGCACAATTGTAACAACCTCCCTTATTTCTCTTGGTATTTCTTCGTTTTGTGGAGAATAATATCCTATTTTAAATGTGTGGGAAACGCTGTAAAAAATATTTCCTTTAAAGTATATTTCAAAATCTCCGTATTTAAGTTCTTCACCCATTCTTATTACTTTAAGAGCTATTGAAAAAGTCAGAATCCATCCTATATCTATTTGCTGAATTAATGGAAGCAATATAATACTCACTCTTACATCCTTTCCATTCACTCCAGTTGAAGGATTGTTGTCTATATCAATTCCACTGAATATTGCATCTAAAATTGTTGAATCTTTTTCTATGCCATTATATTTTGTATGAATAGCAAAGCCAATTTGATTTGGTTTCAATACATTAAGTTTAATTTTTTTATTAACAGATATTTCATGATTTACATATTCTTTTTTCTCAATTTTAAAATCATCAATTTCCATTTTATTTTCTACTGCTGAATTCTTTGCTTCAAAACTAATCAAATTTCCAGATGGAAGAATAAACAAAAGAATAATTAGCATACCAACAATTTTTTTTACCATGACAATATATAGCAAAATAATATATTAACTTTTCACAAAAGCGATATTCCTAACATTTCGTGATATTTTTAAACCCCTTTTCATTTTCTTTTTGGGATGGGAATGAAATGCCCATATTGTGGTGGAGAAGATATAGTAAAGGCTGGAAAAAGATACAATAAATATGTAGAAAAACAGTTATACAGATGTAATTCTTGTAGGAGAAGGTTTGTCGAAAGAGATGGTTTTGAACATATGAGCTATCCAAAAGAAATTATCCTTAAAACCCTTCATTTATATGCAGAAGGCTTATCACTATCAAAAATAAGGGATTTTATCTGGCAACATGAAGGATATTATCTTTATGATAGCGTTATTCTATACTGGGTTAGGAAATATTCTCATTTACTGGAAAAATTTGAAAAGAAATTGAGACCAAAAATAAAAGGTAGAATACACATGGATGAAGTTGTATTGAAAGAAAAGGGAAAGAAGATTTATGACATAAACGCTGTGGATGGAAAAAC
>DRIF01000199.1 GCA_011052825.1 Thermoplasmatales archaeon | reverse complement strand
TTTATTTATTACAAATATTCCCATGAACTTCTTTGGAATAAGATTATATGGCAAATTATTGTTCATTAATGCTATTGCTTCTCTTGTGTGCAATATTTTGTTCAGTCCAAATTCGCAAATTCCGATAGAATTATATTCACTTATCTCATTTTTATACATCCCATTCCCTCCTCTTTTTATCTTTCAATTTAATAAAAAGATGTAATTAAAAAATAAATCGATTTTTTGGATGGGCTCAACAATATCAGAAATCTTAAATAAAATTTAAAATTTTACAGATATGAAGGTTAAAGTTGGAACATTTGTTATGCTATCCATTTTAATCTATTTTCTAATTTGGTCTGGTAACAATCAAGAAATTTTTATTCCAAAATCTATCGCAAGTAAAGTATCTCCTCCCATCATTATAAATAAGGGAGTTAGAGCGATAAATGAAAGTTATTGGATTAATGAAAACTCTACACCAGATGGAATAATAGAAATTAAAAATGACTTTTTAAATGTAAAGCACATTGAATGGGCGAATAAAACAGCTTTTGAGATAAGAGATTTTGAAAAAAATATCTTATATGAAATTAACTATTCCTCTTGGAGGATAGGAAACGAAAGCCTTTATAATTACAATAAAACCGTATATTTTTATGACTGGGCATCTCAAGAATGGAAAATCTGGCAGAAAGGATATGCAATGCCTGATTTTGAGAAACCTTATTTCAAGCAGGTTTTTAAATGGAAAGTAGAAATGCAAAAAAATGGCATAAGTGTAAATATAACATTCTATATGACGAGTCACGATCCTTTTTTAAGAATTTTTGTTGATGCAAATGAAGACATTGACTTAAGCATACTTCCAAAAACTATGAAAAGGCTTGGAACAACTGCAAATTACAGCGATAATAAACTCCTTAACTGGAATCAAAAAACAAGCCGGTTACACGGCAACCATTGGAGTGGGGCGGCGTGGAGCGACTGTGAACAAGGGTTTGTTGGACAAAATTATATTAGGACATATGGCGTTGAAATTCATAAACTTACAGATTATTATAGTAACTTGAATTCATATGTTCAGGGACATGCTTATGGATTCTTTAATTGGCAACACAATAAAAGTGACAACTGGTACTCTTATGAATTTTATATAGATAATGAAAATGAAAATGATGTGAATGCTACAATAGAAACATTTATTCCAGATGAAATAATAAAAGTTGAATTTTATAATTTTTATAGTACTTCAAATTCATCTGCCCCCACATATAAACTAATTGGAGAATGGAATAAAAAGAATTATGGTGAAGTGAAATATTTTAATGATTCAAAAAATACAAGCCACACCATTAAAGTATACAAACCATTGAACAGAACAGAATCATGGGATGACATTACTGCAAGCGATAAATTTGGGGTTTTAAAAAGATTAGTATTTAAGTTAAGTCTTACTTCTGATGAAGATAATGATTCAGAATCTAAATACTACAATGATCAGTTGAGAATAAAAATAAAGATATACTATGCTGGAGATGGAACATCCACCTATTTATTTTCAAATGATGATCACAGATTCTATGGGTTACTAAATGCATTGAGTCCTTACATTTTGTTATACAATTATAGCATAAATGATAAACCAATTTTCATTTCCTCAAATTTTTCAGATTGCCTTTTATACGTAAAATCAGATGAGAATGAAGATATAAAAGAAGTAGGATTTTTCACAAATGGAAGTTTTGTATTTTCCTTGGGTTATAATGGAAAAATTGATTCTACTATAGATGAGGGAGAAAATGGAGTGCCAGATATTTTTGAAAAAAATGGATGGGAGTGGAGTGAAGAGAACTTATCTTTCATTTCAAGTTCATCATTGAATCATTATGATATTTTAGACTGGAATTATAGCATTGAAAATGAATTAATAATAAATAATGTGAGTGTCGAATGGCATGGTAAAAATAAAATATTTGGATGTGGAGTTCCCCATTCTATTAATGGAAACATTGTTACGGATAGGATAATAAATGGGGTAGATCATATAATCGCTTTTGTTAATGACACAGTGAACTTCTCTATTTCATATAATGCAAGTAAATATGTTTATGAAGATTATTACATGGATTTTGGCTTAAAAAATTTCAACATCTCGTTAAATTTTGAGACAGATTTAGGCACTCCATATACCGCAAAAACAATTGTATACTTTAGAAACATAATGAGGAGGATATACAGGGAAGATGAAATTCCTGAAGGAAAAAGAAATATGCCAAATGAAAGTGAATGGATATTCAATTTTTACAGGAATGGGGTAAATGATAATGAAAATTGGGATAAAGATTATGAAGGAGACATATTTAAGAGAATAGATAATTTTTCGTGTGTCAATTATTCCATAAAAGTAAAGATAAACCCTATTGTGGAAGTTTCTATAAATTATGAAGATATGATAGGAATAAATAATGTATCCTTAGCTTTCGATTTTGGTTACTGGTGGGATAAGTATATAAATAGCTCAATGGCTGTGAATAAATCAAAAGAAACCAATTTTTCGATGGCCAGAATACATTTAAGAACTTTATATAGAGATTCATCATGGTATCCCCATACTCCATGCATTCAATGGGATCCAATAAACCATACTGCAATAGAATACAACTGGACAATGTTAGATTACTGGCTTAATGAAGTTGTAAATAATTGGAGCTTAACCCCTATGATGAGCGTTGGAGGGTCAAAAACTCTTGCAATACCAAAGGAGATGCCATATGAAATTATAGGTGGAAATGGCGGTGAAGAAAAGATATTGCCAAACGCCACCGATTTCGCTCAATATTTTGCAGATGTAACAA
Organism: Thermoplasmatales archaeon; assembly: GCA_011052825.1. Taxonomy (GTDB): domain Archaea; phylum Thermoplasmatota; class E2; order UBA202; family JdFR-43; genus DRIF01. The sequence goes on along the minus strand of DRIF01000199.1, from coordinate 25,400 downwards.
AACATATTGCCGTTGATATGAACATTACGCCAATATATTTGGAAGTAATGAATGAGCCATACATCCCAAATGATGCAGTTGCAATAAAATATATGAATTTATATAATACGGTCAGGCAAAAAGTTAACGAAACATTGACACCATATGAAAAAAAGTTGGGAAGTGATATTTATCTGGGAATAAATTACATAGATATTGGCTATGGATGGCCAGGTGGATTGAGCGAGCCATTCTACAATTTTGTTTATAATCTTACTCAAGATGATTTAGAATTCGGCTCTATTCATAAATATCCTGGAGGATGGGGTCATTGCTTCTCTTCACAATTCCATAATAAAGATTTTATTTTCTTTCCTCCCAACAATAAATATGGATGGTTTACAGATGAAAGAGCCATAAATAGAACATATTACTATACAGCAGTTCATGGAAATGATCCAAGAATAACTTTCAAAGAAATGCATGAGAGATGGAAAGAAAAATTTGGTCATAAGTTAATGCTTTTCAATACTGAGGGAAATTTCAATTCTCAATATAAAAATGGAAGTGACCCGAGACAGCAAAATGTTATATCTGCTATACTCCATGCGATAATGTTAAAAAATTATGCCCTAAACAACTTTAGCTATTATACTTTCTTTACCTTGGCAAGCATGCATACACAAAGCAGTCCAATGTATAAATATGGAGATAGAGGATTTGCAATAATGAATTGGAGCGAGCCTCATGAACCATTTGCTCCATATTTTGTCGCCTATTTGTGGGGAAAATATTTTTCAAGAAGATGCGAGGTATGCAACTTTACTATCTCAAAAAATTATATAGACCTTCTACCTGTAAAGATGAATAATTCATATAGGATATGGATAATAAATAAAGTTGATTCAAATATAACTGTAAACTTTAATTTTACTGGGGTAGACATCAAAAATGTAACCATGGTTGTTTTGGATCAAAATGGATACATACAAAAATATGATTCACAACTAAATAAAACAATAATTGAAAAAAGAGAATTGCACAAGCATTATTTAAATCCAGATAATATATCTTTTACTTTCAATGGATATTCTGTTGCAGTGATGGGAATTGGAACTATGCCTTCCATAGATTACATTTCCATTGTTCACAAAACAGAAAATGAGATTTTTGACTGCAACATATCAACAAACTTTTCTTTCATTGCTTATGCTTCAGCATTTAACAACACATATGGTTTCATTGATTTCATTGATGCAAACTGGAGTATCGTCAACTATGCATCAAATGCAAGCATAAATGCAACTCATGGAAAAAGCATTCTATTTAATTCGGGATGGAATGATGGAACTGCAATACTGACAGCAGAATATAACGGGCATAATGACAGCGTTGTTTTCAATATAAATTCAAGTTTATTTTCTTTCATGCTTTATAAAGGATGGAATTTGATTACATTGCCTTGTGAAAATTCATACAATGCTTCTTCATTGTTTAATGACATAGAAGGATGTAGCATTATTTTGGGATGGAATGCAAACGTACAGAATTTCATTATTTATGTTCCTGGTTCTCCATATGATTTTGCTATAGAGAATGGAAAGGGATATTTCATTGGAATGAGTCATGATTCAATATTTTCTTTGGCTGACGTTCCAGTAGAGAATGTTTCTATTCCACTACACATTGGATGGAACATTCTTGGATGGTTTAATTCATGGCAAACAAATGCTTCATCATTATACAATGCAATTCAGGGATGCACACTCGTTTTAAAATGGAATGCAAGTATGCAGGACTTTGATTTATATGCTCCTGGCGTGCCAAATGATTTTGTTGTGACAAGAGGAGATGGATTTCTTGTGGCGGTAAGCGAGCAATCAACATGGCATGGTGAGAGATAAACTAGCAAACTCAAACATCACTTTTATATATGCCTTCTTATATTTGGGTAGAAAAACTTAGGTGTGAAAGATGGTTCAGCATAGCAGACCAAAAAGAGGTTCATATGGGTATTCACCTCGCAAAAGGGCTAGTTCTGAAACTCCTCGAATTAAATCATGGCCTGAAGATGGAAATGAGCCAGTTCTACAGGGTTTTGCAGGTTATAAGGCGGGCATGACTCATGTTCTGCTTGTTGATTATCGCCCAACTTCTACCACTTCTGGACAGGAGGTAGTCGTGCCTGTAACAGTTGTTGAAACTCCTCCAATGAAGGTTGCAGGGTTAAGGTTTTATGAATACACACCCTATGGATTGAAAACAAAAACAGAGATATGGGCAGAAAATATTGAAGAACTATCGAAAAGAATACCCATTCCAAAGAAAAGAAGAGAAAAAAATGTTGATGGTTTTGATGAGATAAGGGCAATTGTATATACTCAGCCAAAAAAAATAACTGGTGTGCCAAAAAAAATTCCAGATTTGATGGAAATAAGAATAGGCGGAGGGGATTTGCAGGGAAGAAGAGAATATGGAGAAAGCATACTTGGAAAGGAAATAAAGGTAAATGATGTTTTTAAAGAGGGAGAGATGATTGATACAATTGCTGTTACAAAAGGGAAAGGATTTCAGGGTCATGTAAAGAGATGGGGTGTTAAGCTCTTGCATCATAAGAATAGAAAGCATCGCAGGATGATAGGAACACTTGGCCCATGGCTTTCATGGGTTCGCCCAACTGTTCCTCAGGCTGGGCAGATGGGATATCATAAAAGAACAGAGTATAATAAAAGAATTTTGAAGATAGGTGAAAATGGAGAGGAGATAACTCCTGCTGGTGGCTTTCCTCATTATGGCATTGTTAGAAATGAATATTTAATAATTCATGGCAGTGTTCCAGGATGTGTTAAAAGGATTGTGAGAATGCGTCCTGCAGTTAGATACTGGAGGGGTGTTAAGGTTGAGAAACCTGAGATAACCTATATATCAACTACGAGCAAACAGGGGGTTTAAATGGCGAAGGTTTATAATTTGGAAGGGAATGTCATACAAGAAGTTGAACTTCCCGCATGCTTTAGTATGGAATATCGTCCTGATTTGATAAAGAAGGCATTTGAGGTGATACGCTCAAATAGGAGACAACCATATGGAACAAAAAAAGACGCAGGTCACTATGTTGCATGGTCTTTTGGTCCCGGAAGAGGAATGTCGAGAATCCCTCGCCTTTCTTCTGGAAAAGGGGCTTTTGCTCCTGGGACAGTTAAAGGAAGGCAGGCACATCCTCCAAAAAGCGAAAAAATATGGAAGAAAAAAATAAATAAAAAAGAAATGTTACTTGCAAGATTATCTGCTCTTTCTGCAACTGCAGATGAAGAAATTGTGAGAAAAAGGGGGCACAGATTCAATGTAAAAGTTCCAGTCATTGTTGATAATGAATTTGAAAAATTAAAAACAACAAAAGGTGTTCTGCAAGCTATTGAGAAACTTGGGTTGGCAGAGGATATTGAAAGGGCAAAAAATGGAAAGCATGTAAGGGCTGGAAAGGGAAAAATGAGGGGAAGAAAATATAAAATTCCAAAATCATTGTTGATTGTTGTTTCAGATCCAGAAAATATTAAAAAATCTGCAGGAAATCTACCTGGAGTGGATGTTGTAACTCCAGATGAAATAAATGTTGAATATCTTGCTCCAGGAGGGCATGCTGGAAGACTCACTTTATATACTCTAAATGCTTTGCATGAAATAGGTGATAGATATGGATCCGTATGATATTGTTGAGCATCCATATGTTACAGAAAAAACTTTGATGTTGATAGAAAATAACAACTCACTTCAGTTTGTTGTAAGAGATAATGCAACCAAAAAAATGATTAAAGAGGCAATAGAAAAAATATTTGAAGTCAAGGTTGATAAGGTTACAACAAGAATAACAAAAAAGGGTAAAATCGCAACAGTTAAATTATCTCCGGAATATAAAGCAGATGATATTGGAATGAGGATTGGAATATTCTGAGGTGAAAAATGGGAAAAAGATTGAGACATCAGAGAAGAGGTGCTGGGAAACCCTCATACATAAGCCCTTCATTCAAACATAAGGGTCCAGTTAGCTATCCAAATATTGATGAAAGTGAAGGAATTGTTGTGGATATAATTCACAATCCTGGAGCGACAACTCCTCTCGCATTTGTAAAACTGAAGAATGGAGAATATGCAAAAATGATTGCATATGAAGGAATGGAAGTTGGGGAAAAAATAAAATTCACAACTGAAAGCATAGTGAAGCCAGGAAATGTTCTTCCACTCTCGTCAATACCTCAGGGAGCACCAGTTTTCAATATTGAAGGCATGCCGGGAGATGGAGGGAGATTTGTTCGTTCTGCTGGAACTTATGCAACAATCATTTCTCATGAGAAGGATGGGGTGATAGTAAAACTTCCATCAGGGAAGCATAAGAAATTTTTACTGAATTGCAGAGCAACCATAGGCCTGCCAGCGGGGGGAGGAAGGGGAGAAAAACCATTTGTTAAGGCAGGAAAAAGATATCATGCAACCAGAGCAAGAGCAAAAATGTTCCCAATAACAAGTGGAGTAGCAATGAATCCTGTAAGTCATCCTCATGGAGGAGGTAGCCACCAGCATGTTGGGAGACCAAAGACTGTTTCAAGAGGTGCTCCTCCTGGAAGAAAGGTTGGTTCAATTGCAGCCAGAAGAACTGGTAAGAGGTGAATTAAATGGCGAAAGGTAGAAGGAGGAGAAAGAGGAAAATTGAAATAACAGGAAAGAAAGAGTTCAGATACAGAGGATTTACATTTGAAGAACTCTCACAGATGGGGATGGAAGAGTTAATACCCCTACTTCCAGCAAGAGCAAGGAGAACCTTGAAAAGAGGTTTAACTCCATCTCAATACAGATTGCTTGAAAAAATAAGGAAAACTGAAAAGGGAAAGATAATAAGAACTCATCTGAGAAACATGATTATACTACCAGAATTTGTTGGGCATAATATAGCCATTCATAATGGAAAGGAATTTCAACCTGTTGTGATAAAACCAGAGATGGTTGGTCATTATCTGGGAGAGTTTGCATTAACAAGAAAAGAGGTGAAACATAGTGGTCCTGGAGTTGGGGCAACCCGTTCTTCAAAATATTTGCCATTGAAGTGATATTATGAAATATAGCTTGGAACTTGACCCTGAAAAAACAGCAAAGGCGTATGGAAGGGAGCTTCACTGCTCTCCAAAGCACTGCGAAAACATAGCGAGGGCTATAAAGGGGATGGATGTCAAAGAAGCAAAGAAGTATCTGGAAGATGTTATAAATTTCAAGAGGGCAATACCATTTAAAACTCATAATGGAAAAAGGGCTCATAAAAAAGGAATGGGTCCAGGAGGATATCCACAGAAGGCATGCAAGTTTATTTTGAGGGTTATAGAAAATGCAGAGAATAATGCAGAATATAAAGGTTTAAGCCCAGAAAATATGTATATTGCACACATATCTGCATATAAAGGAAGAATAATAGAAGGATATATGCCACGTGCCATGGGGAGAGCAACTGACTGGAATGAAAGAACAACAAATGTTGAAGTAATAATATCTGAGAGGGATTAGATGGCAATAGAGAGGAAATTTGTTCAGGAAAATCAGAAAAGGGTTTTGTTGAAAGAATTTTTAATGAATGAGAGTGAGAGAGCAGGATTTGGAGGATTGAAAATTCAGAGAACCCCCATGGGAACTTTGATAACGATGCAGATTGAACGCCCAGGTCTTATAATAGGGAGAGGAGGAAAAAGAATAAAAGAACTTACCGAGACAATAGAAAACAGATTTAAAGTTGAAAATCCACAGATAGAAATTGAGGAAGTGGGAAGCAATATAGCATTGAATGCCCAGTTGATGGCTCAGAAAGTTGCATCTGCACTGGAAAGAGGGTGGCATTTTAGGAGAGTTGGTCATTCTACAGTTCGCAGAATAATGGATGCAGGGGCCAGAGGATGCCAGATAATAATTTCAGGAAAACTAACAGGAGCACGTCACAGAACAGAAAAGTTCACAGCAGGTTATATTAAATACTGTGGAGAGGTTGCAAAGGAAGTTATGGAAGAAGGGATGGCTGTTGCAATTACAAAGCCAGGAATAATTGGAGTGAAAGTCAGATTGATGAGACCTGATGCAAAATTACCAGATGAAGTTGAACTTCTGGAGGAAAAGAAAGAGGAGATAAAGAAAGAAATGACAAAAGAAGCTCAGGAAAGAGAAGAAGCTCTTGAGAAGCTTGAAAAGATAGATGTTATGGACATACCAAACATGCCATCAAACATTCTTGAAGCTCTCAAAAAGGCAGATGTTAAAAATGCGCGTGAGGCATATGAAATGGATGTTAATGATTTAATTGCAATAAAGGGGATAGGTATAAAAAGGGCTGAAAAATTAAAGGAAGTATTGAAGGAGGTGCTTGAAAAGAATGAAAGCGAGGGAGATAAGGGCAATGAGTAGCGAAGAGAGAAAGAAAAAATTGAAAGAAATAAGGAATGAGCTTATGGAAGAATATGGAAAAGCTTCAATGGGTGGCTCGCCGCCTTCACCGGGCAGAATAAAATATTTAAGGAGAACTCTGGCAAGGTTGCTTACTGTAATGAAGGAGGAAGGAGATATAGGATGAGTGATATATGCAAAGTTTGTGGTTTGCCAAAAGAACTTTGTGTTTGTGAAAAAATTGCCAGAGAGGGAAAAGAAATAAAAATTACAACTGAAAAAAGGAGGTATGGCAAGATGGTTACCATAATATCTGGACTTGATTCATCGGTTGATGTTGCTGAGCTTGCAACAGAATTGAAGAAATGCTGTGCATGTGGTGGTACAATGAAGAAGAATATTATAGAATTGCAGGGAGACCACAAAGAAAAAGCAAAGAAAAAGCTGGAGGAAATGGGATTTTCTGTGGAGATAGAATGACGGAAAATTTTTTAAAGAAGGAATTTATAGGGCTACCAGTCAGGATACTGCAATCAACAGATAAGAGTTTGGAGGGAATAAAAGGAGAGATAATAGACGAGACAAAGAATATGCTAATAATAGAGACAGATAGAGGGATAAAAAAAATAGCAAAAGAAATAGCAAAATTTGAAATAGATGGAAAGATTGTTGAAGGTAAAAAAATAAAATACAGGCCTGAAGATAGGATAAGGAAGATAAAATGATAGGAATAGATGTTGAAGAACCAGAGGAAAAATGCAGTGACCCAAACTGTCCATTTCATGGGCATTTAAAGGTGAGAGGAATAACTATAAAGGGAAAAGTTGTATCAACTTCAATGCAGAAAACTGTTGTTGTTGAAAGGGAGAGATTGCATTATGTGCCCAAGTATGAAAGGTATGAAAAGAGGACAAGTAGATATAAAGCTCACTTGCCTCCATGCATTCATGTTGATAAAGGAGATGATGTTATTATTATGGAGTGCAGGCCTTTAAGCAAAACAAAGCATTTTGTGGTGGTGTCCAAAAAATGAAGGGGATAGCAGGTTCTATTACAAGAGGTTTGCCAACAGGAGCAAGGCTTGAATGTATTGATAATACCGGAGCAAGAATAGTTGAGATTGTTTCAGTTAAAAATATTAAGGGAGTTCATAGAAGATATCCATCTGCTGGAGTTGGCGATTTGGTTGTTGTTACTGTAAAAAAGGGGAAGCCAGAACTGAAAAGACAGGTTCTTTATGCTGTTATAGTTAGGCAGAGAAGACCCTACAAAAGACCAGATGGAACAAGAATACAGTTTGAGGACAATGCTGCTGTAATTGTTACGCCTCAGGGTGATATGAAAGGTTCTGCCATTAAAGGACCTGTTGCGAGAGAGGCTGCTGACAGGTGGCCTCGTATTGCTGCAGCTGCTTCAATAATAGTGTGATAAAATGAGTGTGCAACCGAGGAAGCAAAGGAAATTTTTATACAATGCCCCTCTCCATAAAAAGAGGAAGTGGATATCTGCACATATGGCAGATGATTTAATTTTAAAATACAGGCGGAGGAGTTTGCCTGTGATAAGAGGGGATACTGTAAAAATAATGAGGGGTGAATTTAAGGGAACAACAGGAAAGGTGAGAAAAGTTAATACAAGGAAGGGGAGCTTAGAGATAGAGGGAGTTACAATAACAAAGGTCGATGGAAAAAAAGTTTCACGTCCAATTCATGCTTCAAATGTTCTGATAACAAAATTAAATCTTACAGATCCATGGAGAAGGAGAAAACTCGAGGAAGGACTGCCTGAAGAAGTTAAAGAGGAGATAGAGAAGGAGGCGGAGGAGCAGATAAAGATAATTGAGGAAGAAAAAGAAATTGTAGAAGAAGTAAAAGAAGAGATAAAAGAACCAGAAGTAAAAGAAGAAGTAAAAGAAGAGATAAAAGAAGAGATAAAAGAAGAAGTAAAAGAAGAGATAAAACCAGAAGCAAAGGAGACAAAAAAGAAAAGCAAGAAGGCAGAGAAAAAAGAGTAAAGTTAAACAGATAGATTTATCTTCCATTTTTTAATTTTTATAAAAGGAAATTATAAAAAGGAAATTAGGAAAAGCCACTCAGTTCGCCCATCATTCTTCATTTTTCAGAATTGCGTTCATCATCATTGTGGCTTTATTTAAATAAAAAACAGAATTAAATCTTTTCGGAGTTTGTTTAAAAATTTTTTAAGAAATGCTTAAAAATAGAATACCATAAGGATACATGAAAAAATTTGTAGTATGCATGACATTAATTCTTTTCTTAAGCACTCCTTCCATTTTTGATGGAAAGATGGTGGAGAGGGGAAATGAAAATGAAATTTTTTGTATTAGTTCTGAAAAAATAGAGAGAATCGAAGGAGATATTGAAAATGCAACATTTAAAATTTTGCAACCTCGCTGTTCCGCCCCAGCAATTATTGAGAAAGGAGGCATTTTTACAATTGTTTTTGAAAAATGTAGTTTTACCCAAATATTCGCAAAAATTTCAACAGCTTATGAACCAGTTGTTGATGAAATATATCTCGAAGTAGAGGAATTTTATGAAGATGGTGAAATTTATTTATCTGCAAGAATTCCTGAAAATACCCCTGTAGAACTTTATAACTTAACTGTTATTGTTGAGAATAATGGATATTTTGCAAAAACTGAGCCAAGGGCTGTGAGTGTTGTTGATGAAATAGATGGCAATTTCACATTCATTCATCTGACAGATTTTCATATTGGAGATATAAGAGGATTTAAAGAAAATATAAGGGAAACGATAGGGTGGAAAGCGGCAAAAAAATGTGTTGAAGAGATAAATTTAATACATCCAGATTTTGTTATAATAACAGGAGATTTGGTTTTTGGACAGTTGTATCCATTTGAATACTTAATTGAATACAGAAGTTTATATAGAATATTACAGCAATTTGACGTTCCAACATATCTATGCCCTGGAAATCATGATGGCTATGTTCAGTGTGGGGAGGATGGCTTTGAATTCTGGCAGGAATATTTTGGGCCTCTGTACTATTCATTCGATTATGGCTCTACCCATTGGATAATGGCAAATTCTTATGACTGGCCAAAGCCAAGCAGATTTGGCATATCCTATATAGTTTTTAACTGGGGAGGATATATTGGAAGGGAGCAGTTAAAATGGATTGAGAGTGACTTAGAAAAAAATGAAGAAAAGATAAAATTTCTGGCTTTACATCACAATCCTCTCTGGGAAACAAAAAATGATTCTCTTTTAAAAAATGAATATGAAGGGAGGAAAGAATTGCTTTCAATGATTGAGAGATATGGAGTGAAAGCTGTTTTTGATGGACATGTTCATTATGATAATGTTACAATCAAAAATGGAACTCTATACATAACAACTACAACTGCCTCAAGTAGTCTTAGCAAAGAAGATGCTTACTGGGGTTATCGTTTGATAGAGGTGAAAAATAACAGCATTTTTTCTTATAACTATAAAGAACCAGAATATTCAATTCCTTCATACATGCTCAACTATACATTTGAAAATGAATATAGGGTGAGAGTGGAAAACAACCTTGATATGAATGTTTCTGTACGCATTGTTTTCACAGTTCCTTCTGGAGAATATGAAGTTAAAAATGGAGAGATTTTTATGGAAAGAGAGGGAAATGGAATCAAACAGATATATGTTGTTTCTAAAATAGAGAAAAAAACAGAAAAAGAAATTTATCTATTATGATTCAATGCGTGGCGCAAGCAGATAAATTATTTTTATATTTCCCTCAGCTATTTCAAAACTCAATTTTATTGGATAGTCATTGCCCAAGTTTATGGTTATTTCATCGCTTTTTGACCCAGCCATTTTAATCATTTTACTGAAATAGTCCAGAGGAAACATGCTTTTCACCTTTTCCTCGCATTTCAGGTTGTACAGTTTATCTTTTGAGAGTTTTAGTTCAAGAACATCGCTATCTCCTTCTGCAATCATTTGAAAGCCCTCGCTATCAGCCATTAAAGTTACATGGTCTGAAAAAGATTCAGCCACTTTTATTGCCTGAGCAATTTCTGCAATTGGGGCAACAATTTCTGCTGGTAAATCAAGAGAGGGAGCTTTTGTATCTCTCATTTCAGATGTATCAAGCAATGAGAGTTTTCTTGTTATATTTCCCTTTGTTACTATGAGTCTTCCTTCGCTTTTATCATGTTGAAACTCTATGATTTCTTCATTTGTTGCTATTTTTATAATGTCCTTCAGTTTTTCAAGATCCACTCCTATCTCTGTTTCTTCCTTGCATTCATATTCCTCAAATATTTCTTTTTTAATTTTAAAATCAATCATGCCAACATGTGCTGGGTCAAAAGTTCTTCCATAAATTCCATCTGGAGATATTTTAAATTTTGTTTCATCTACCAGAACAGATATGGCATCCACCAATACTTTCGTAAAACCTGCTTTTAATTTTCCCTGAAACATCTTTTAAATAATACTTTGTTATTTAAAAATATAGCGATGGTGATAAAATGTTGATGGAAATAGTGAGGAAGAGGAAAAGCGTTAGGAGATACAAGAAAAAAGATATTCCAGATGAAACAATAAAGGAGATAATTGAATGCGCACGTTTGGCACCATCTGCCAAAAATCTACAAGAATGGAAATTCATTGTTGTTAAAGATGAGGAAAAAAAGAAAAAATTGGTTGACGTTGCTAAAGGACAGAGATTTGTTGGAGAGGCATACGCAGTTATAGCAGGAGTTGCAATTTCTACAAATTACGTAATGACAAATGGAGTTCCAGCACATTATGTTGATCTTGCAATAGCAATGGAGCATATATCTCTTTCAGCAGCAGAAAAAGGAATAGGGACTTGCTGGATAGGCGCTTTTTATCAGGATAAGGCAAAACAGGTTTTGGAAGTTCCAGAAGAATGCGAAATTGTTGCACTCATGACTCTTGGATATCCAGAAGAGGAATTGAAACCAGAGGAAAAAAACAGGAAGAAAATGGAAGAAATAATTTGCTGGGAAAAATACTGTTAAAATGAAAATTCTACAGAAAATTTTTTTACTATTCTTTGCAATCTTAATAATAGCAATATTTCTTAGATGGTGGATGAGTTATGAACCAATGGAAATAATTTTAAAAAATGAGGGTGGCGAGAATGTCAGTATAAACATAACTCTAACCAACACTTTTGGAGATGAAATATTAAATAAAAGTGTTTTATTAAGAGCAAATTCAACAGATTCAATCAAAAATATAACAAATCTTGCAGGAAGTTATTATGTGAATGTCGTTATTCCTTCAAAAAATATATCTGCTGAAAGAAAAATAAAATATGGAAAGTATTATGAAAAAATAGAAATAATAATAAAAAATGAAATAGAGATAAAAAACGAGAGGGCGTAGTAGAATAAACAATTAACAAGGAAATTTTTTATTTGTTTTTATATTCAGGTTTAATAGGAATTTCGTGTCCACAATCCTTGCATCTTAAGAATATTTTTTGTTTTGGCATAAGCCCATTAGTCGACCAAGGAACTTTAAGAACAAGAATTAATTTCTTACTTCCACATTTTGGACATTTAGGCTCATTCAATTTTCTCACCATATATATTATTTAACATAAAGCAAGAAACGGTGAAAAACTTTGCTATCTCCTTGGTTTTATTTTAATGGTATATTTTTCGATAATTCTTTAACAAAAAATTTTAATGAGAATTATACATTAGAAATGTAACATGTTGAAAGAAGGAGAAATTATCGTAAAAAAGGAATTATGTAAGGAAGAAAAAGAAGAAAGAAAGGAGGAAGAAAAAGAAGAATGGCAACCCAAAATAGAAGGAAAAAAACCTAAAGATAAATATACAACACTCTATCTCAAAATATCTCCTCCATCTGGAAAATTATCAGATATAGTCAGAATGGTAAGTTACATTAAAAGCAAGTTCAATAATGTTAGAATAAAGATAGAGATAGATGCGGGAGAGGGAGAAATTGATGTTGTGGATTATGAAAACAAGATAGAGGAAGCGTTGAAACAGGCAGGTATCCATGTAGAGGAAGAGAGAAAATACTGAAATTTCGTTTTCTTTATTCTTTTCCCAAAGCTTTTTATTTTTGTATTTTATCCATCTTTATGGGAGAAATAAAGGAAGCAATAGAAGATTTTCATGAAGCAATGAAACTACTCACTTTGAACGATCCTGAAGTTATGAGAGATTTCAAAAAATTCATGGATTCTGTGCTTAAAGAAGGGTATCTTGATAAAAAAACAAAAGAGCTTATTGCACTCGGAATGGCAATTACTGCAAGATGCAAATACTGCATAGGCATACACGTTGAAAAATGCCTGCAGGCGGGGGCAACAAAAGAAGAAATTCTGGAAGCTTCAACAGTTGCAATATTGATGGGCGGAGGCCCTGCCCTCACATATATTTCAGAAGTGAAAAAAGCTCTGGAAGAATTTGAATAATGCAACTCTATATCTATTTCTTAGGAACAGGCGGTTCATGGCCAAGCTCGCAGAGAAATGTATCAGCGGTAGCCATAAAAAGGGGAGGGGAGGTAATATTATTTGATTGTGGAGAAGGCACACAAAGACAGATTCAAAAATCAAAGTTGAGCTACATGCAGATAAAAAAAATTTTCATATCCCATTATCATGGAGACCATTTTCTTGGATTACCTGGTTTCATCCAGACACTACAGTTAAATGATAGAGAAGAAGCTTTGCACATTTATGGTCCAGAAGGAACAATAGATATAGTTGACAGGATAATTCATCTTGGTTTTTTCAAACCCTCTTATGAAATAGTTGCCTATGATTTAAATCCAGGAGATAAAATAAAATTTGATGGTTATGAAATAAAATGCATTGAGGCATGCCATAATGTTCCAACTCTCGCTTATTGCCTGCAGGAGAATGAAAGACCTGGAAGATTTAATAAAAAGAGAGCTTTAGAACTTGGAATTCCTGAAGGCCCTCTTTTCAGAAAATTGCAGAAAGGAAAGAGTATAAAAATAGATGGAAAAATCATCGTTCCTGATATGGTTCTTGGCCCGCCAAGACCTGGAAGAAAAATAACAATATCTGGAGATACAAGACCTTGCGAAAGATTGATAGAATTTGCAAGGAAAAGCGATGTTCTGATACATGATGCAACTTTCGATTCCTCATTGCAGGATAAGGCAAATGAATATGGACATTCAACTGCACAGCAGGCAGCAGAAATTGCAAAAAAGGCAGAAGTGGATAATCTTTTTTTAACTCATATAAGCCCTCGTTACAGGAATGCGGAAGTTCTTGAAAAAGAAGCAAAAAATGTTTTTCCAAACTCAAAGGTGGCAAAAGATTTTATGGAATTTGAAGTTAAATTGAAAAAGTGAACTAATTTTTCACCGAAAAATATTCATACAAAAGATAATTTATTCAGCACAATGGGAATAATGGAAGAGGCAAAGAGAGGAGTGACAGGAGAAGAAATAAAAAAAGTTGCAAAAGATGAAGGTGTGTCAGCAGAAGTTGTGAGAAGAAGGGTAGCAGAGGGAAAAGTTGTAATTCCATTCAATCCTGTTCATTCTCCAGAAGCATTGGGAATAGGAAAGGGGTTGAGGGTGAAGGTTAATGCAAATATTGGAACTTCCTTGGAATATATAAATGTGGAAGAGGAAGTTGAAAAGGCGAGGGTTGCAGTTGAAGCAGGGGCTCATGCAGTTATGGATTTATCCACAGGTGGAGATTTGGATGAGATAAGAAAAAAACTCCTTAAAGTTGTTAAAGTTCCTTTTGGAACTGTCCCAGTATATCAATCTGCATATGAGGCAATAAAAAAACATGGGGCTATAGTAGACATGAATGAAGATGACATTTTCAATTCTTTTGAAAGGCAAGCAAAGCAGGGGGTTGATTTTGCTGTTGCTCACGTTGGGATTACAAAACAGAGTGTTGAACGATTGAAAAAGCAGAAAAGATTGATTCCAATGGTTTCAAGGGGTGGCTCAATTCATATGGCATGGATTCTGCATAATGAGAAGGAAAATCCACTCTATAAAAACTTTGATTATCTGCTTGAAATAGCAAAAGAATATGATTTAACTTTAAGCCTTGGAGATGGGATGCGTTCTGGAGCAATTTATGATTCAAATGACAGGGCAAAATTTCAGGAATTGCTGATAATAGGCGAACTCGTTGAAAAAGCAAGAGAAAAAGGTGTTCAAAGCATGGTTGAAGGACCTGGCCATATGCCTTTAAGCCATATTGAGTCAAATATAAAAATAATGAAGAGCATAACAAAAGAAGCCCCATATTTTGTTCTTGGTCCTTTAGTTACAGATATAGCTCCAGGTTATGACCATTTTGTTGGAGGAATAGGAGGGGCAATAGCTGGCTATTATGGAGCAGATTTCTTATGTTATGTTACTCCTGCAGAACATTTGTGTCTTCCAAGCGTTGAAGATGTTAGAGAAGGAGTTATTGCAACAAGGATAGCAGCTCACTCTGCAAATCTTGCAAGAGGCATTGATTTGAATATTGATAAAGAATTTTCAGAGGCAAGAAGGCGACTCAACTGGGAGAAAATGTTTTCAATGTGTATAGACCCAGAAAAAGCAAGGGAATTCAGAAAGAAAAGGAAACCAGTTGAAGAAAAAAGAGCCTGTTCAATGTGTGGAAAATTCTGTGCAATTGAAATTGTTGAAAAATATTTAGGTGATTAAATGCCAGAAGCAAAAGCTCTCACCATAGCAGGAAGCGACAGCGGTGGCGGAGCAGGCATCCAGGCAGATTTGAAAACATTTGCATCTTTTGGCGTTCATGGAATGTGCGCAATAACTGCAATAACTGCACAGAACACACTTGGAGTAAAAGAAATACACAATGTCCCTCTCTCTATAATAAAATCTCAGATTGAGAGCGTTGTTGAAGACATTGGCGTAAATGCATGTAAAACTGGGATGCTGAGTAATAGTAGAATAATAAAAACTGTTTCATCGGTTCTGAAAAAATACAATTTTCCTATTGTTGTTGACCCCGTAATGATAGCAGAAAGTGGAGCTTATTTGATGGAGGAGAGTGCAATTGATTCTTTAATTGATTTAATGTTACCTCTTGCATATGTAATAACTCCCAATAAGTACGAGGCGGAAAGGTTAAGTGGAATTAAAATAAGAAGCATTGGAGACATTAAGAAAGCATCACGTGAAATAAAGAGAATGGGGGTTTATGCAGTGATAATAAAAGGAGGACATTTTGGAAAGGATGCAACAGATTTTTTATATTACAAGGGAAAATTTATAAGCTATAAGGGCAAAAGAATTGAAGGATGCATGCATGGAACTGGATGCAGTTTTTCTTCCGCAATAACAGCAAATATTGCCCTCGGCTATTCTCTCGAAAAATCAGTTGAAATATCAAAAAAGTTCATCACAAATGCAATAGAATTTGGAAAAAAAATTGGGCATGGTAGCTGTCCAGTAAATCCAACTGCTTGGATTGAAAAACCTGCGCATAAATGGAATGTTTACTGTGAGCTTGAAAACGCAGTTAAAAATATTATGGAAATGGACATAAAAAATTTTGTGCCAGAAGTTGGAATGAACTTTGCTTATTCCATTCCTTTCCAATATGCAAAAAGTCATGAAGATGTTGCTGGAATATCTGGAAGAATTGTTAGGGCGGATGATGGTGTGAGGGCTGGAGAGATAAAATTTGGGGCATCACGCCATCTTTCAAAAGCTCTACTGAAAATGATGGAATATGATGAAAGCATGAGAGCTGTTTTGAACATAAAGTATGATAAAAAGTTAATAGAAAAGATGAAGGAAAAACTAACAGTATCATTCTATACACGCCAAGAGGAGCCAGAAAAAATAAAAAAGGAAGAAGGAAAAACAATTCCATGGGGTATTGAAACTGCAATAAAAAGAAGCAAGAAAATACCCGATGTGATATACCATGAAGGAGATGTAGGAAAAGAGCCAATGATACTCATATTTGGAAAAAATCCACAGGATGTTCTTAAAAAGTTTATGGAGATAATTGATTAAAATTAGTTAGCAGGGTCTATATGAATGGTGCTTTCAATATTCATTTCTTTTCTGAGTATTTTCTCGATGTTAACAACAATATCATGGGCTTCTTTTAGTTTCATATCTGAAGGGAGCATAATGTGAAAAGTTAATTCTACATGGTCGCCATATCTGTGAATATGGAAATGATGAGCATTTGATACAAAAGGAAAATTTTCATTAATTATTTCCTCTATCTGTTTTTTTAGCAGGGGACACGGCTCTTCCCCGAGCAAGGAGCTAACTACTTTTTTAAGTATGCCATAAGTTATGTATAAAATGAATATTGATACACCAATTCCCATAATTCCATCCATCCACCAGAAATAATTTCCAAATAATGCGCCTGCAACTATGAGCAACGATGCGAGTGCATCACTCCTATGATGCCATCCATCTGTTATAAGGGAGGGAGAGTTTATTTTCCTTCCAATTCTTATTGAAAAATTTGCCAGAATTTCTTTAATAACAACTGTTATGGAAAATATGATTATCGAAAAACTGCTGTATTCAATCCATACTCTGCTGTGCAATCTGATAAATGAATCTTTTAAAAAATTGAAGGCAACAATTGCCAAAAATATGCTTATAATTAGAGAGGCTATAGATTCTGCTCTCCCATGTCCAAATGGATGTTTTTCATCAGCAGGTTTAGATGCTATCCAGAAGCCAATTATAACAATAAATGAAGTAAAGCTATCAGATAGGGTGTGCCATGCGTCTGCTATCATTGCAATAGATGAGATTTTATAGCCAGCTAAAAGTTTGAAGGCAAAAACGATAAAATTAATTATAACTGAAAACCATGCCATAATGTAGCCAGCGTGTCTTAAATTCTTTCCCATATTCTTTACTCATATAAACAGGATATAAAAATATTTCACAATATGTAATGTAGTTAAATCAAATTCTCTTCAATGAGGTGAACTAAATCAACTGTATCTGCATACTCTTTTAAGTGGCTGTAGCAGTGAGGAGAGGAGGTGACAATTATTGCGTTTTTCTCTTTTGATTCTTTTGCTAGATATTTTGCAATTTCTTCAGCTTCTACAGGAAAGGCAGATTTAAATTCTATTTCCCCGCCACACTGCCTTGCCATCTCCCTGTTTTCTTTAAATTCAGTCAGACTCCCTATTCTCTTTATTATCTCTCTTGGCTCTTCATATATTTCCATATATCTCCCTAAAAACGATGAATCATGATAAATGTATTTTTTATCATTTTTTTTAAAGTTTACGTCAAGAGAAAGAACAAACTGGCTTATGTGAATTGGCTTATATTCCCTAAAAGCAAGCATTCCATTTGGACAGGAAAATATTATTTTTTCTATATTCTTTTTTTCCATTTTATCTTTAATTTTTATTTCAACATTTTTTCCAATTTTTTCTATTGGATATCCACAACACCCTCCAAAAATTGTTACATCCACCCCTATTTTATCAAATAATGACAGAACAGCATCTTTCATTTCTCTATTAACTATGCATCCCATAAAAAATGCTATTTTTCCTCCATCTTTTTCAAAATTTTTCTCACCAAAAATGTTGTTTTTTTCTTCAAAATTTTGAAGCAACTTTTCATGTTCTGGAAGCATTTGTTTTAAATCAAACCTCCCTGCCTTAATAACATCTGATATTTTTATTAAAGAGGGACAATCCTTTTCGCATCTCCTGCAGAGAGTGCATTTTTGAAGAGATTTGACTGTCTCAAAATTTTCCTCAATTTCATTGGAAAAAAGCCCATATGCAATCATTATTTTTCCCTTTGGATAATCACTCTCTTTTGTTGCAAATTTATATTCATAATATGATTTTTTGCAGAAAGCACACGCAGTACAACTCAACATTTCATTTTGATATTTCTCAAGCATTGAATGTGTATAGAGAAATCATTTAAGTATTTGATGAATTTTTGTTTCTTCACTTATAGAGAGTGTCAAGTTAAGAAAAATATAAAGTGAAAAATAGGTCGAGCATTAATCTCCTTGAAAAAGGAGGGGATAGCAATGCTCGACCTGTTAGTAAAATTGTTTGAAGAAAGAAAAATTTTTCGGAGAAAGAGGAAAGATTGGAAAATAAAAGCATTGGCTATTCTCATATATTTTGCGGGTTTATCCTATAGAAAAACAAGCAAAATTCTAAGAGATTTTGAGAAATTTTCATATGAAGCAGTAAGGCAATGGTATCATAAATGCAAAGATTTATTCATTGTAAAAAGAAAATTTAGAAGAGCAATAGCCGTAGATGAAACAAAAGTGAAACTGGAAAATAGGCAAGTGTATGTATGGAATGCAATAGATGTTGATGATGGAGCTATTCTTGCAGTTCATGTTTCAATAACAAGAACATCTCTTGATGCTCTTTATTTTCTAAAGAAAATTCTCGAATTATGCGAGAATAAGCCATTGATTATAGTGGATGGAGCTCCATGGTATAGATGGGCCTTGCAAAGATTGGGTTTACAATACAAACATGAAACATTTGGAGAAAGAAATGTGATAGAAGGATGGTACAGTTTATTCAAGGCAAGAGTTAAAAGATTCTGGAAACGCTTTCCAGTTAACTCCTCACTGGAAAGCGTTAAACGATGGAGTGTGGCTTGGGTTTGTCTTTACAATCTGGAGGTGTTAACTTGACAATACCTCACTTATATCTCAAAAATGCTATAATTCCTTCCTTCCATTGCTCCATTTTCCCTGGATTCATTATGTTTTTTGGGTCCAAAGCTTTCTTTACTTTCTCCATTGTTTCAACGTCTCCATTAATCCACGGAGCTTTTGTTATCCCTATGCCGTGTTCGCCACTTGCTATCCCTCCCAAATTATGAACCGCTTTGTAAATTTCATCAACTGCCTTCTCCGCCCTTTTCCAGCTTTCCTCATCTGTTGGATTTATCAAAACTTTTGTATGCAGATTTCCATCTCCAGCATGTCCGTATGTTCCTACAATTATACCATATTTTTTTGCTATTTCTTGGAATTTTTTTATTGCATGGGGTATTTTTGATATGGGAACGCACATGTCATCTGCCAGACTTACAGAAACCTTGTCATCTCCATATCTGGAAAGAGAGGGCAACACCCCTTTTCTACCCTTCCATAAATTTGTCATTTCTTCCTCGTCATCAGTAAATTCTATCTTACTAGCCTCGTTTTCCAGAATTTTTGTAATTTTTTCTATGCTATCTCTAACTTCTGAAGGTTTTCCATCAACTTCAATCAACAATAAAGCTTCAGCATCTGGAAGACCAATGCCCATTGCCTTATTCACGGCCTGGATGCATACGCTATCCATTATTTCAAGAGCTGAAGGAATCATTCCCTTTCCTATTATCTTGGCAACTCCCTCTCCTGCTTTAACAACACTATCAAATGATGCAAGAGCAACAGCCCTTTTTTTAGGAAGTGGAGAGATGCGGAGAGTTGCCTCAGTTATTATCCCAAGAGTCCCCTCACTCCCCACCATAAGGCGTTCAATTTGATAACCAGCTGAATTTTTTAGTGTTTTACTCCCAAATCTAACCTTTCCATGAGGAAAAACAATCTCAAGTCCAAGAACATAATCCCGAGTTGCCCCATATTTTATCGCTCTCATTCCAGAGGCATTTGCAGAAATCATTCCTCCTATTGTGCAAACATCTCCACTTCCTGGGGATGGTGGGAAAAAAAATCCATATTTGGCAATAGCTTCATTTAATTTTGCATAGACCACGCCTGGCTCAACTATGCAATACAAATCTTCTATATGTATTTCCTTTATGCTGTTCATTCCTGTCATATCCAGTATTATGCCCCCAAAAATTGGAACAGCTTGCCCACATAGTGCAGTGCCAGCTCCCCTTGCAACAACAGGAATCCCAAATTCATTTGCAATTTTAACAATTTTTTCAACTTCGTTGCTGCTCTCTGGCTTTATAACAACATCAGGCATTGCATGATGTATGGAGGCATCGAAGCCATATGCATATAAATCTGTTTTATCTGTAAAAATCCTCTTTTCATCTACAACTTCATAAATTTTCTTCATTGCCAGCTCTTCCATAATGGAAAAGCTCATTCTATTTATTTTTCTTTCTGAAGAAAAATTCACAATCGTTATATATCAGATTTGCATATAAAATCATGAAAGTGTATTTGTGTGGAGAAAAGGGATGTTGCCCATATGTTGAGATTAGAGAGGGAGAAGTTATAATAGGGGAAGAAGGGAATAAGTGCATACTTACAAGAGAGCAATTCAATGAATTAAAGAAAAAAATAATTGAAAGAGAGCTATAGAATAAAAAACTCTCTCCTTTATTTATATTGGCTGAAATAAATTTTTTACGTGAGCAATATCCTTAATTTTTCCATGATGAAACACAATATTTTTCATAATTAAATACACTACGGTGACGAATAAAAATTATTGCCTTAAAGGATAGCTTTCAAATAATTGAGCAATTACTTCCTCTTCATTAAAAACAAGGTTAAACTTCTTAATCATAAACCTATTATATCATTTTATTTTTCACATTTAATGAAAAAACTCAATGCGTATGTGAAGTTGCTCCGCCTGCCTGGACTTGGAGGGCTGGCTATACCCCCGGTTTTTGGAGCAATATCTGTTGGTGTTTATGATTTTTACAAGCTTCTGATTTTGTTTGCAATTGGGTGTTTTTCTGCAATATTTGGATTTGTTCTGAATGATTATGCTGATGTTGAACTTGACAAACTTGTTAAAGAGTTGCGTGGAAAGCCACTGGTGAGTGGAATTATAGAGAGAAAGAATGCAGTTGGAATATGTATTTTGTGTGTTCTCCTTTCCTTCCTTTTTGCTTTTATATTATGGATTAACTCAAAGTTTGATTATATGAAACTTTCTGCAATAACAGTTCTTTTCATTGCTGGAGTTTTAGGAACAGTTTACAATCTTTATGGAAAGAAAATTGCAGGCTCAGATTTTTTAGTTGCTCTATCAATGTCATTTGTTTTTTTATTTGGTGCTTTAGCATTCAACAAGCCAAATCCGTTAACATGGATCATTTTTATATTGACATTTAACCAAACGCTACACATGAATGCTGTTGAGGGGGGAATAAAAGATGCAGACCATGATTTTTTAATGGATGTCAAAAATATTGCCCTCGCATCTGGAGTTAAGGTGGAAGGCAATAAAATATCAATTCCATGGCATTTCAAATCTTTTGGAATAGGAATAAGAGTGTTTTCTTCTTTGCTCATTTTCATTCCATTCATTTATGGTTTTAAATTTTATTTATGGCAGATTCTTCTTCTATTTTTATTGATTGCTTTCATATTATTAATAGAAGTAAAACTGCTATTCATAAAAAAGTTTGACAGGGCGGAAATAAGAAAATTGATTGCCTCTGCTGCCTTTATAAGATATTCAATAGTTCCTGTAATGCTCATAAGTGAAATTGGAATAATGTCTATGCTTCTCATAGCCCTGCCAGTATTATGGTATATTGCATTTACTCCTTTGGCGGGAGGAAAGGCATTTCAACCGGAGATGTAAAAATGAAAGCTTGCATAATAGGAGGAGGTATAGGTGGGCTTTCAACTGCTTCTTTACTTGTAAAGAGAGGATGGAAGGTTGACGTATATGAAAGAGAGAAAATTCTTGGAGGGAGGGCATTATCATGCAAAATAGATGAAAATTATGAAAATTTGATTAAGAAGTTTGAGATGAAGTTAATTTCATCAAATCCAAGCATGCAAGAAATTTATGATATGGCAGAATATAAAGTGGATTTAGGATTTCATTTAGTGGGAGGCGGAAAAAAAGGAGGGTGCATTAAATTGTTGAAGGAGTTGAAAACAGAAATTAAATATGCAGGTTCAAAACTCGGTTTTATTGGACAACAGATTAAATATCCAATTCTATCTCCAAAAGATAAATTTTCTATTTTGCCACGCATATTTCAGCTTCTTTTCGCCAGAAAATCGAAAATTGAGGAAATGAAAAAAATTTCAATGGAGGAGATAATTGAAAAATATGGAAAAGGGAAAATGAAACTCATTCTTGAACTATTCCCTCGCCTGATAACAACAGTAAATGATTTATCCAGAATTTCTGCAGGTGAGACGTTTTTTGCCCAGCGTGAGTTAATGGGAGGAGACCCTGTTATTTATCCTTACGGGGGTTTAAGTTCCATTTCAAATGCTCTGGCAAAATATATACATAAAAGAGGTAAGATTTTTTTAAATAAGAAAGTTAATAAAATTTTGATAGAAGATGGAAAGGCGGTAGGAATAGAAGTTGGTAAAGAGGAGAGGATTTACGAGTTAATTATTTCAACAATTCCTGTACAGCATTTTTTTACGATTGCAGATGAAAAAGAATTTCCAGAAGAATGGGTGAATTATATAAAAAATTTGACTTCAACAGGAAGCGTTGTTTCATATCATGCCTTAGATGAGATGGACGAAAATTTGCTGAATAAATCCTTTGTTTTTATAGAAAGAAATGTTGATTTTGAAGGAAATTCTGTTGTTGGAATGGTTGACTTCAAAATGAATTATAAGAATGGAGTAGCTCCTAATAAAAAATATTTAATTCAGAGTTATGCAATATGCTCGCCAGAAGAGGCAAAGAATAAAAGTAAAGCAATGGAACTTGCTGAAATTATTGAAAAAAATATTAAAAAATTAATTCCAGACTATGAGAAAAATATGGAATGGAGAATCTATTCAAGCATATGGCATCTCGATGGCGTTGCAAAAACAATAGACAGCATAAAGCCAGACGCAAAAACACCTGTAAAAAATTTATATTTTGCGGGAGATTGTGTTGCAAGCAAGGGAGTTGGAGTTAACTGCTCAGCTGATTCAGCCAATTTGGTTATAAAAAATTTGGAAAAAGAAAAAAGTTAACCTTCTCCATGCCAAATGCTTTCTTGACTTACTGCTATCAAAAAGCCGTCTCCTATTGTTACAGGAAAATCAGTTGGAACACCAGGAGCATATAAATCAAAGTCACCTGTTGTAGTATTCCAGAGTAAAACAATATTACAATGTGGTATAGCTCCATAGAGTGAGGCGGTAGTTGTTGGTTGCTCTTTAAACCATCCAAGCATATTCCATCCTTCATATAGTAAAACAGAAACATTTTCTATGGGCATTCCAGTTATATTGAAAAATGTATCATTTTTTACTGCAATTAAGTAACCATGTCCGTCCTTAATGGCAAAATCATTTGGTATGCCTGGAGCATATAAATTAAAGTCACCAATGCTTGCATTCCATCCCAAAACAATGCTACATCCTTCTATATCATTAAATAATGATGAAGCGGTATAATTATTTTTGAATGGAATGGTGCATAAATTCCATCCAGAATAGAGTTGCATTTCAATTTTTCCTCCTATATTAAATTCTATTGATTTTTCTTCCTCGACATTTCCTGCATAGTCAGCTGAATAAAAAGTGAGATTGTGACTTCCTTTCTCTGAAACAATAAATGCTCCGCTGTATTCCTGCCATCCTCCATCATCTATTTTATACATTGTATAGTTAACGCCAGATAAATCATCCGTTGCATTCAGAAAAACACTGACATTGTTTATGTAAATGCCATTTTCCATATCTCCATATAAAGTGCAGTTTGTTTGAGGAGGAGTTATATCCCCAACATATTTTAAAATTGTTCCATCCTCTCCAACAGCAAAGCCAATATAAGAATTCACAAATTCAACTCCATATAGTGTAGAGGAAACTCCGCTGTATTCAACAGACCAGCTGTTACCTCCATCTTCTGTAAAAATTATAATTCCGCCTGAGCCAACTGCTCTCCCAGTTTCTTCTTCAGGAAATGAAACGTCATAGAGTGTATTTGTAATTCCAGAATTCATATAACTCCAACTTGTTCCGCCATTGCTTGTTTTCAAAATGATGCCATTATCTCCAACTGCATAACCAACATTTTGTGATGGAAAATCTATTGCATTAAGTGCATTGGAAGCCCAGAATATTACTGACCAGCTTGTTCCGCCATCAACTGTTTCTACAATTGCACCTTCTCCATTCCACACTCTGGCACTTGCAAATCCATGTATTTCATTTAAAAAACAAACATCACTAAGCAAGCCTTCATTTCCATTTAAATAAAAAATTATTGAATTCCAAGATTGCCAGAAATCAGTTGTTTTTTCAACTAGAGGTTGAAATATTGAATTTTTTCCTACAATAAATCCTATGTTTTCTGTAACCATCTGTACTCCATAATAGTCTATCATCCATCCTTCCTGTGCTGTAATCCAGTTATTCCCTCCATCCATAGTATAAATTATCGTTCCTCCATAACCAATTGCAACCCCTCTTGTTGCATTGTAAAAAGAAACATCTAATAAATCATATATTGGACCAGCTGTTTGAGCATTCCATGTATTTCCTCCATCTATTGTATGAAGAATTGTGCATGAATTTCCAACAACTGTTCCAGTGCTTTCATTTATAAAAGATATTCCATTTAAATCCTGATTTGTCCCGCTATTTTGAGGTGTCCATCCCCTTGTTTTAGAACAAAATACATTCTCTTCTTTTGTGTAGACAGCTGGAAATATTAAAAATATTGCCATAAAGATGCACATTATCTTATATTTTACTCCTTTCATTTTCTGCCTCCTTTTCAAAAATGAATGCACTTTTATTAATATTACTAACTTGTGGCACCCCATCAACTGAGAGTTGATTTATAAAGGGTCAACGTATTTCTCTTTTGGTGGATGGGATGCAGAAGGACATTATTAAACTAAAAGAAGCAGAGAAAGATATCCCCAGATGTCCCTATTGCAGTTCAAGTGATGTGGTAAAGTATGGTTTTCAAAGGAATGGGGTACAGAGGTATAGATGTAACATCTGTAGAAAGATATTCAACCAGAGGTATGGAACATTGTTCTACAGGAGAAGATTAGGCGATGAGGAGATACTCAAGATGACCTATCTCTTTCTAACAGGTTATC
>DRIF01000198.1 GCA_011052825.1 Thermoplasmatales archaeon | reverse complement strand
CCAATTGGAACAGGGGGTTGATACGGAAATATTGGTTTCTCCTTTAAATCAATGCCTCTTGTATTTACCTCAATGCTATCACCATATATTTCAATATTTTTTATCTCTTTTCCATATGGTAAAAGAATTTTTGTTCCATGAACTGGAAGTGCTGGCTTGCCTATCTCTCCTATATTTATACAGTCATACATGCTTATCTCTGAAAAAGAATTGTTAAACAAACTCTTTTCTTTTAAAACTGGCTCTATAAATGTAATTTCGTAAGATAGGGAAGTGTTTCGTTCTTCTACACTATTTCCATTTTCTCCAACAGCAGTATATGGAAACACTGATATTATCAAAAATATACCTAAAACTAATACTCCAATTATTTTCCCTTTGCACTTATCTGCCATTTCCTCCACCAAAGTTGAAAGATTTACCAATATTTATAATTTTACATAAATAGATTATTATGAATTTTTAATACTCTATAATCTTCTTAACAGGATTGTTAAAATTAATGCCATCAGAAACAAAATAATCTGAAAAGATGGTGTTTCCTTTTTTTCCGAGATTTTTATCATAAGAGATTTTTCCTTAATAAAACCATCATCATCCATAATAGTAAGCTGAACTCTGTAAACACCCTGTTTGCCATATTTATGAACTGGATTTTTTTCATGGCTTATATTTCCATCTCCAAAGTTCCATGTGTAGTTGACTATATAACCATCTTCATCTGATGAATTATCCATAAACTGTATGTAATCATTTATTGTTGGTCTTAAAGGATTCCACGAAAAATCAACATGTGGTAAAACATTCAAAACAACAACAACTTTTTTTATAAGAGATGTGGCATTTTTGTTATCTTTAACATAAAGTTCAACATTATATACTCCATTTTTATTATACTTATGAACTGGATTTTTTTCATGGCTTATATTTCCATCTCCAAAGTTCCATGTGTAGTTGACTATATAACCATCTTCATCTGATGAATTATCCATAAACTGTATGTAATCTATATCAGTTGGAAGTCCTGGTTCAAAAATAAAATCTGCTTTTGGAGCCATATTAGATGTTCCCATCTTAACTTGAATATTTACACTGGTTGTATTAGATGAGTCATAATCATCTGAAACTCTCAGATAAACTGTATAATTTCCTTCTTTACTATATTCATGTTTTTCAATTTTTTCTCCAGAATGCCATACATCTTTTTCATTCCATCTCCATTCATATTTAACTATTTCTCCATCCAAATCATAACTCAAGCTTGCATCCACCTTCAATGTTAAATTATTTATGAAATAATAAAAAATCGATACTGGAGGTAAATTTACTATTTCTACAAAATTTGAAATACTTTTCTTTTCTAAATCATCATCCACAACAGTTAGGGTGACGTTATATATACCATTTTTATTATACTTATGAACTGGATTTTTTTCATGGCTTATATTTCCATCTCCAAAGTTCCATGTGTAGTTGACTATATAACCATCTTCATCTGATGAATTATCCATAAACTGTATGTAATCATTTATTGTTGGTCTTAAAGGATTCCACGAAAAATCAACATGTGGTAAAACATTTGAAACATATATGCTTCTGCTTACTCTATATGAAAATCCTTCATTATCTTTTACTGTTAAATTAACTAAATAATTGCCATCATCTGAATACTTATGGTTGGGATTTTTTTCGTGACTTATACTTCCATCTCCAAACTGCCATTCCCATGAAACAATATTTTCATTTAAATCTGCAAAAAAATTTATTTCATCTAAATCAGTTGGGTTCTGCGGAGAATAAGAAAAATTTAAAATAAATCTGGAGGAAAGGGTGATATTAAGCCACTGATAAGGGGCTTCGTTTATAATTGTAGTTGCAGTTCCCTGCAACCCCATATTATCTCCCGTTCCATTTGCCAGAATCTTGAGTTTATCTTCAACGTTCCATCCTGGTCCATGAAAACTTCCTGTATTGAAAGAATAAAATCCATATTTATCTGTCTTCTTATAAATTTTTTCTCCCTTATCCTCATTTATAATTGTAAGATTAACATCAACTACAGTACTGCCCTCATAATAAACATATCCTATAATCATGTGTATATCAACTGATTTAGAACTTACATTATTAGCAAAAAGTAGAAATAAAACTGTACAAAAGATAAATATATTTCTCACTATTCTCTCTACCATGTTTTTTATATATAATTCTCATTAATGAAAATTTTGGTTATCCATGCCATATACTTTGCTCATCAACAGCCACCAGAAAACCATCTCCTTGTTTAATAATAAAGTTATTTGGCACACCGGGAGCATATAAGTCGAAGTCTTCTTTACTATTATTCCATTTTAAAACAATGTTGCATTCTGGTATGCTGTTTAACAATGAAGATGCATTTGTTGGCGTTGAATTAAACCATCCAAGCATGTTCCATCCAATATATAATGGAACATTAACGCTTTCTATTGGCATTCCTGTTATATTTAGAAATGTGTCATTTTCTACTCCAATTAAATATCCAGTTCCATTTTCTATGACAAAATCATTTGGTACGCCTGGAGCGTATAAATCAAAATCAGCAATGCTTGCGTTCCATGACAAAATGATATTGCATCCAGGAATATCTGCATATAATGATGATGCAGTGTAGTTGTTTTCTACAGGTAGTGTAATTAAATTCCATCCTTTGGAGAAGGAAAGGTTGAATTTAACTTCATTTGACATTACATATATATGTATTATTTCAGAATACCATTCACTCCTGCCTTCCAGAGTATTGTTATAGTTGCTTATATTCCACGAATCATTTGTTCTCATGTTGACATATAAAGATTGCGGAGGAATAGATGGATCTGGATTATTCTGCTGTAACATGTCTTGGTCAACTTTTGCTCTAACAACAAAATAATAATCTCCCGGTTGTGATAGATTTATACTCTGATAATATGTTACATTTTGCCAGCCTGTTCCGCCTGATTGAATAGGCGTAGAATAGGTATAATTTTTTATTGGATTTGGGTCTGTCCCATATAAAATGTTTGTTTCTGTTGTATTTAGGGCCCCCATAACCTTCCATTCAAATGTTATATTTTCTCCTACATAAATTTCATCTGGTAAAATATTTGTTATTCTTATGTACGGCTGAGCTATATCAATCAGCAATAAAGCCAGTCTTATATTTTTTGGAACATATCCATCCTCATCCCCGCCCGGAGTGTAAACATCTGCTCTCCCCCCCAGAGTTGATTCTGGAGGATATTTTGAGCTCGATATTTCAACACAATGGGTTAAGGAGTAGCATCCATTTGTTGGCCAGTTTGGGTCTGCATTTGGTAAATCCCAGCTCATTGCATAAGCATAGTCCTCATATGCCCCATAACAGGGATACAAAATATCATTTGCTCTCCCCCACGGATAATAACCGCTGTACGGACCAGCATATTGACTCATGTATTTTCCTTGATTATAAAATGCTATATCATCAGGTGATTCTGTATTAGAAGTGTGAGCATAACAACCCCATGCATATATAATCATCTCTGTTCCACCGTGCCAGCTCACTGTATTTATGAATAAATGCCTCTTGGTGAGTTCATGAATTGCTCTTGCCCCAATTGTTGAGAATATATGGCTACTGGGGTCATATGGATAATCCCGGTTCATATCAATCCCATTTTCATCATACCTCTGATGATGAACCCATCCATATGGATTTGCCAGTGGAATAATATATATTTCCCTATGGTCAACCAAATATTTTATCCATTCGTCATTATAGTAATGTTCTGCAAGCCACTCTGCCAAATAATATGCTGCTTCAACGCTAACTTTTTCGTCTCCATGATGACAGCCAATAAAAAGTACTTCTGGTTTGTTAAATCCTGTGCTTTCATTCGTTATACGAATAATCCATGTTTTATAAACTTCCGAACCATGAACCACATCTGGCAAACCAAATTTATCCTGTGCAGTGTAAAGTTCAAAAATTTCGGGGTATGAAGAATTTAGATTCTGCATATCAGAAACAAGCCATGCATAATCTCCTGTACTTCCTGGATAATTTGTGTGATATTCATAAAGAGAATCCAGTTTTTTCTCATTATATGCAATTGACAAAAAACTTGTAGAAATTAAAATCAGGAAAAATATAATTGATAAAGTTTTTTTTATGACCATCCTCTCACCCATGCCATATGCTTTCTTGATTTACAGCAATCAAAAATCCATCTCCTTGTTTAATAATAAAGTTATTTGGCACACCGGGAGCATATAAGTCGAAGTCTTCTTTACTATTATTCCATTTTAAAACAATGTTGCATCCTGGTATGCTGTTTAACAATGAAGATGCATTTGTTGGCGTTGAATTAAACCATCCAAGCATGTTCCATCCAATGTATAATGGAACATTAACGCTTTCTATTGGCATTCCTGTTATATTTAGAAATGTGTCATTTTCTACTCCAATTAAATATCCAGTTCCATTTTCTATGACAAAATCATTTGGAGAGCCTGGAACGTATAAATCAAAATCAGCAATGCTTGCGTTCCATGACAAAATGATATTGCATCCAGGAATATCTGCATATAATGATGATGCAGTGTAGTTGTTTTCTACAGGTAGTGTAATTAAATTCCATCCTTTGGAGAGAGAAAGGTTGAATGATATGGATACAGTAAATCCATCGGGTTTATGACCTCCATAAAAAATATTTAACATCTCTGGTTCTGGAGATGTCCATTCTGGTTTTACAAACTTAACCATTGGATCTCCATAACAAACATAATATAGACTACTATCTGTCCCTCTCTGCCCTGTATTTGGGGCGTATAATGGAGCGGTTCTTGCAGTTGCATATGTTGCTGCTTCACCAAAACTGTAATTTTCGTGGGTTATTAAATAGGTAAATAAATTCCACCACCATCCTGAGCCAGTAAATGAAACAGATGTATAACTACCGATAGACATTATACCTCCATGCTCAAGCAACACTTCATTCATCTCTCCATTTGCCATGCTACATGCATTGTATCCTATCAATAAACTGTGGGTATTCCCCAAATCATTATCCAAATCAGTTTGAGTATAATAGCCACCTGCACTTCCATCATATGTTCTCCCATCGTCATCTGGCCAATATGGTGAACCCCACGCTTCTCCATTATAATCCTGAGCTATTCCATTGTCATACTCCCTTATGGCTATTCCTGTTCCTCCTCCATGACAACTGAAATAGAGATATGTTGACCCATTTTCTACATCTGCAACAAAACCTATATTTGGAACATCTGGCTGGGCAGGATGACTTCCTGTTCCTGCATAAGCTCCTGAATGAAAATGAGCTTCATATCCTTTGCCTATGAATGAAGCAAAAATTGATGGATCACAATCTGGACCATCTCCCGGACCAGGTGGTAAAATTGGCGAGAGATTTGGTGTATTGTTGAAAATATCCTGCCATGGGAAATAGTTATTTTCCGCACACCACCCTCTGTATGGCCATCCAAATATTTCATTCACAATATGATTTGTCCCCCATGAATCAACAACTGGAGAGCCAGCATTAACAGTATGCTGAACTTCATATGCATTCATACACAATGTTGTATGATTTGGACGAGGATTTGCAAAAATTGTTGCCCTATATGTCCCTCCTCTATTAACCAATGCTATATTTCCTGTAAAATTGAGAGGCATTCTTCCTGTAATTGCACCATTTGCAGTTAAATCCGATGGATCTCCATTTAAGGCGCGTTCAAAAGTTACACTAAAGCCGTTTGATGGGTCATAATATGTTGCAGTATTGAAAGTAACTACAATTTCTAAATCATCTGGGTCATTTCCGCCCAAGCCATCAAGCCAGTTATAAAAGTCATTGGCTATTGTCTGCTCTCCATATCTTACTTCATCTGGAAGTTTATATGGTTCAGTTACCTTTTTATTTAACATCTTCAAATTTTTCAGCATTTCTTCAACATTGTTGGACAACGAAGCAATGTTATCAGGCAGAAACAAAACATATCCGCCATATCTTGCTCCATACAAAGAAGCGGGGAGATTCTGCCAGTTATATATTATTGCACAAAGCATTGATTGATTTGTCAAATTCATTATATATGAAATAATTGAATTTTCTGTTGTAAGAGATGCTTCAACTGCTATACCCATTGAAGCTAACTGGCTATCTACTGTATCATTTATTACATCTCCAATTTCAACCATAACTACGCTATTTACGCCAAGCTCTTCCAGAACATTTGTTGTATTTTGCCCCATTAAAGATGGAGATGTGAATAAAAGAGGGGCGTTATATAAAGAAGCTATTACAGCGGCATTTGATATGCTTTCAATGTCATCATCTGATAGAATTTGCTTGTAAGGTGCTATTATAGCCCTCGAAGAATTTTCCCAATCATGAATTGCAATTAAATCTGCAACTTCAAATGAATTTCCTGTTATATTTGTAACATTTTGCCATTCTACATCATAAAAATTCTTAAACTGTATTTTTTTATACTCTGGAACATCTCCTATAAAATTTATATGCCTAACCCCACCCCATTCATCCAAATAGGTTTTCCAATCCTCCATTATATATTCTACTGGCATTGAGATTGTATCTGGAATTAGTAAAGATTGATATACAGTGCCGTTATAATGAAAAACTGTCATTGGTATAGATGCTAAAAAATTATATTCAGTATCAATATCAGCATCTTCTAAATGAACTATATTAACCCTTGGTAAAAATTTTACCTTTATATGAGAGGGAGGCCATACACCTTTTTTGTTTTGCAGTGGTTTACTCTCAGGTAGATAAGAAAAAAGTAAAATTGCGAATAAAAAAAGAGATAAGAGTTTAATATGTATGCTTTTCATGTATTTCATCCCTCCTACATTTTTTTATCCATATTATCCATACCATATACTTTCTTCTGTTGTCCCAACCATGAATCCATCGCATATTTCTATAATGAAATCATATGGTGAACCAGACACATACATATCAAAATCTTCTTTGCTATTATTCCATCCAAGAACAATAGTGCATCCAGGTATGCTTGAATAAATTGATGATGCATAAACAGGTTGTTCCTCGCACCATCCAAGACAGTTCCATCCTTCCTGTAGGGCAACTTCAACATTTTCTATTGGCATTCCTGTAACACTGAATATTGTATCTTCTCCCACAGCAACAAAATATCCATGTCCATCTTCTATGGCAAAGTCATATGGTGAACCAGACACATACAAATCAAAATCGTCTGCACTGTTATTCCATCCTAAAATTATATTACAGCCATCTATGTCATTAAATAATGAAGATGCTGTATAATCATTTTCTACAGGCAGTGTAATTAAATTCCATCCATGATATAAATCAATATTATATGTAACAGTTGAAGGAATTATATTTACAAATACTGTAATAGTTCCTCCTCCCCCATTTGAATTTATATATATGTTGGAAGAATGTATTCCTTCAGAGAGAGAAGTTGTGTCAATATCCACGTTTATGGTGTCATGTTCTCCTGTTGATGAGCCAGATGTTGGATAAACATCCAGCCAGCTGGAATATTCTGTAATAGTATAGGAAAGAACATCAGTTCCTGTATTCCAAATTTCAAACTGAAGATTTGCCTGCTCACCCTCGTGCATATCTCCAAAGTCGAGAGAAGATGGACTGTAATCCAGAATTGGTCCCGGAATCAGGAAAGTTACACCAAATGTTCCATCTCCTCCATCTGATGTTATATCAATCCCCCCTGAATAGAAATCAGGAGTTAAACCTGTTGTATCTATGGTTACAGTGACTATATCAGGGGGTTCAAAACTAGAGAGAGAACCATTTACTGGCGAATATGTAAGCCATGGATAAGCATCATTGAGCTGCCAGTGTAATATTCCGTCACCAACATTTGATATGGAAAATGTTGTTTGATATGTCTGTCCTTCATCAACGTTTCCAAAATCATGAGATGTTGGAGTATATGATAAAATTGGACCAGATGGTATGTAAAATATTACCTGAAATGCTCCACTTCCACCATTTGATGATATGAAAACATATCCTGTATTTGTTCCACCCATTCCTGTAGTATCGATTGTTACTGTAACTGTATCATGCTCTCCTGTTGACGAACCAGATGTTGGATTGCATGTAAGCCAGTCATAGTTCTCCTGCAATGTCCATGTTAATGTTCCACTTCCAGCATTCCATATTTCAAATGTTGTCTGATATGTCTGTCCTTCATCAACGTTTCCAAAATTGTAAACATATGGGTCATAAGCAAGTTCCATATCAGTTTCTGTTCCTCTTATCTCAAGAGATGGATCGCCAAACAAATTTGTTTCATAATAACACCATCTCATGCACTGCTCATTTATACGATATGCGTTGTCTTCTTTTGAGTCATGGTTAGCCATTCCAAGAGTGTTGAGTTGTTCGCCATAAACTGCGTCCCAGAACTCGCGGTCATAACGCTGTGAGGGACCATCGGTACTGTAACTAGCTCCAAAACCATATCTTGCGTTCCACACGCCGCCAAAAGCACCATGTTCTGTTATAGTAAAATGCTCTGCAATACAATCATTGTAATCAAATGCACCAGCATCACATCCCTGAGAATAAACAAAGAAATATTCTGTATTTGTAAGTGCATCAACCTCTGAATTATACAGTTTCATGTTATATGTTTCACTTGCATGTCCCAGATGGTTTATCAGATGAACTGAATTACTGTTTATTATATTTTTCAGCTCAGAATTTGGCCAGTCATTTCCAGACCAATCTCTATCATACAACTTGCTTATGTTATATATGCTTGATGGAAATCCATATGTGAAATAACCGTGAGCATTTGAATAATCAACAAATTCATCTTTATAATTTCCGCCCCATTCTGCAACGCCGCCAAAACCAAGATATTCTCCAACAAGTAAAACTTCATTTATGTATGGATCAGTTGTCTGCGTATAGGAAATAACTTTTGATACAAAGTTCTCCATTTCATCCTGACTGTCTATGCATGCTCTTCCAACATACACCTCTGCGAACAAATCAACATCACCACCATTAGGCCCATCATTTGATTCACCCCATTTTCCATCCATATCATTGTTGAAGTTACCATCTAAACAAGCATAGTATAAATCAGAGGGCATATATGTTGTATAATATCCAGCAGTTGCATACAAATCTCTTGCAGGAACTATATTGCTACCTGAATCATCTGCATCTCCACCAAGCAGAATATAATCTGTTCCCCAGTTTAAATAAGCATGCTTTATAAAATTCCTTATCTGTGCCTGTGTATCATTGAACATTGACGTAGAATTCCAGTAATTTGGATTACTTTCAATATCTTCAACTGTAACAATCGTTGTTGGAATTCCATGAGAATTTTTAAAGGTCTTCAAATCTTGGAAGGTGTTTGTTCCTGATATATTATAGGCATCTGTCGTAATTATAACCAAGTCATACACTGTTCTTCCCCTCATTATTGGATATGAAAGAGCTTCCTTTTGATTGTCCACCTTTTTAATAACTTCTTCTCTATCCTTCTCCAAACCTCTATAAAGTTTATTTACGCTGTCGCTACTTTTTGTATGCACCTTCAAAGTTATATCTTCATAATAATAAATTTCTCTTTCTTTTGGAATATATTTTACAGGATATATGTTAACTATTAAAATTTCAAAACCTCTGAAACTGTATATCCCCACTTCCTCATACACACTGGATGGAAATGGCTCATCTGAATTGTATATGCTTTCATTAATGGAGGGGGGAATTGGTTCTTCTCCGATTACATATGGTTGTGGCGATGGCTGTATTAAACCAAAACCTGCAAATTTTTCATTTTCCGCTGAAACTTCTATATAGGATAATTCTGTTTTATATGGCAGAAGTACATAAACTGGCTTAACCGGCAAATATGGCTGTCCCGGATTTCCGCCATTTGAAATGGAGGGCATGATAACTGAAGTATAGTAGTTTCCTTCAATTCCAACATTTTCAAGTATTGGCTTGTTAAAATGAAAGTTGAAAGTTATCTCTGTGTTTTCATTGTCTTCTGCTTTTATTCCAGTAACAAAAGTTCCCACTAAAATTAAACACACCAGAAAAGGCATATATCTCCTATTCATCTTTATCACACAGATGAAACTAATTTTGCTATAAAAAATTTATGGATACTTATAATTTATTGATGATTTATAGTTTTGCATTAAATCTTTAGCCCATTTCATCCATGCCATATACTTTGCTCATCAACAGCCACCAGAAAACCATCTCCTTGTTTAATAATAAAGTTATTTGGCACGCCTGGAGCATATAAGTCGAAGTCTTCTTTACTATTATTCCATTTTAAAACAATGTTGCATCCTAGTATGCTGTTTAACAATGAAGATGCATTTGTTGGCGTTGAATTAAACCATCCAAGCATGTTCCATCCAATATATAATGGAACATTAACGCTTTCTATTGGCATTCCTGTTATATTTAGAAATGTGTCATTTTCTACTCCAATTAAATATCCAGTTCCATTTTCTATGACAAAATCATTTGGTACGCCTGGAACGTATAAATCAAAATCAGCAATGCTTGCGTTCCATGACAAAATGATATTGCATCCAGGAATATCTGCATATAATGATGATGCAGTGTAGTTGTTTTCTACAGGTAGTGTAATTAAATTCCATCCTTTGGAGAGAGAAAGGTTGAATGATATGGTGGGTGAGAGAATTGTTACGTGTATTATCTCGCTATACCACCATT
The DNA here is from genome assembly GCA_011052825.1 of Thermoplasmatales archaeon. Taxonomy (GTDB): domain Archaea; phylum Thermoplasmatota; class E2; order UBA202; family JdFR-43; genus DRIF01. Next base: position 5,146 of record DRIF01000198.1, on the reverse strand, counting down.
TATGCCCATCTATTATTTCCAGTCCATCTGTTCCATTTATCTCTTCATAATAAGATTCATTCACTCTTTCTTTTATTAAACGTAAATATGAATGATTGTATCCATATTCAGATGGAGCAAGAGTTTCATTGTATATTTGATCAACTTGAGCTTTAACAACAAAATAATAACTTCCTGGAGTATTTATTGTAATATTTTCAACATATACTGTTCCATTTTTTATTCCATCAGTTGCATAATCCCATCCTGTTCCTCCGACATAATCTCCAGCATGTTCATCATGATCAGGAGTGGAATAAATTGAATTATTTATTGGATCTGGATCTGTTCCATATTGAACATATGTATGATCCACAACCATGCATCCATTCACTTCCCACTTAATTGTAACATTCTCTCCTGTCATTATAACAGCATTGTTCTGTGTTGTTCCAGGTAATAGATAAACGTAGGGCTGTGCAATATCTGTTTGATGCAGAATAAATCTTCTCACTTCCATTCCAAATCCTGGAGTTGTATCATTTCCAAAATCAGATTCTGGAGGATTTTTTATATATGACATTTCTGGAGAAAGCCATAATATACCAGCTCCTGGATAGTTTCCAAAAGTTTCATCTTCAACATATGGGTCTTCAACTGGATTTTTTATTACATCTGCACCATATGCCCATGGTGCTATTCCTCCATAAACTGGATACCATATCAATTCATATATTGTTCCAATATTTGATGGATTGAATTCTCCATCTCCAGAAGGATTTCCAACAAATTCTCCGCATCTTAAAGCTTCTGCATCATAAAAATAAAAATCTGGAGGTGCATGGTCATAACTGTATCCACTAATTGGACTTACACCTGTTACACCAGAATGAGTTTCAGCCCATGGATACAGAAACATTCTTACTCCTCCATGAAAATCACATCCAACTCTTATTGTATGATTGTCAATGAATCTGCGTAAAGTTTTTCCATTAATGCTTGCCCATATTCCTCCAGTTGGAGAACCTGGTCCATCATAATCTGCCTCTCTATTCAAATCCCATCCATTTCCATCATATCTCTGGACATGGTCAAATCCATATGGATTGTGGCATATTTCAAAATAAATTTCTCTATGGTCAATGAGCCATTTAAGCCAATCTCTGTAAGGATTGTCATAATCTGGGTGAAATGCATATCTCATTAGCCAATCAGCAAACCAGTACATTCCTATTGTTCCAACAGTTTCATCTCCATGTGGAGAACCAAGGAATAAAACTTCTGGTTTGTGTAAGCCAAGACTTTCATTTGTTATGCGAACATAATATGCATCATATCCTCCAGTTATATTTCCTGTGTTATACAATTCATTCGCCTTGAATACTTCAATATAATTTGGATACTGATTTGATAGATTCTGATACCACGAAACTAGCTCGCTATAATTGGATGGTTTGTAGTACCAGTCATTAAACTGCTTGTTTCTGTATATTTCTCTTGTTTTTGAAATGGAGTTGTTTAAATTTTTTTTAGCACTGGATAATCCATCTATATTCATACAAAAACTAATTAAAAGTAGGGCGGATATAATATAAACTGGCATTTTTCCTTTCATTTTATCCTCGCATTTTCATAAAGAATTTCTTATTTAAATATTGTTGTGATAAACTTAGAGCTATATATTTATATTCAAAAAAATGATAACAAAAACATGATTATAGATCCATGGAGTTCGCAGAAATATGAATATGAAAAACTCTTTGAAAATTTTGGGATAGAGAAATTTGATAAGGAAATATGGAAGGATTTGCCAGACTTACCCTTCTTTTTCAGGAGAAAAATTGTTTTTGGACATAGAGATTTTCAAAAAATTAAATATTCAATATTGAGAAATGGGAAATGGGCTATATTAACTGGTTTAATGCCATCTGGAAAAATGCATTTTGGTCATAAAATTGTAATTGATCAAGTGATATATTATCAGAGCATAGGTGCTGACATTAACATTGCTGTCGCAGATATTGAAGCATATGCAACGAGAGGCTATTCTTTAAAGGAAGCAGAAAAACTCGCAATCGATGAATACATTACAAATTACATTGCTCTCGGTCTTAAACCATGCAGAATATATTTTCAATCAAAAAATGAGGATGTTAAAGATTTAGCTTATTTGCTGGCAAAAAAAGCAAATCTTTCACAGCTGAATGCAATATATGGTTTCAAAAGCTCAACAAATATGGCTCATGTATTTGCCCCATTCATCCAAACTGGAGATATACTTCATGTGCAAATGGAAAAATATGGAGGGCTTCGCCCCACTCTCGTTCCTGTTGGAGTTGATCAAGATCCTCATATAAGATTTTGCAGGGATTTGGCAGATGCCCACCGCATTTACAGCATTGTTCCTCAGAATGAGAGAACAGGAATATTCGTAAAAATTGAGGAAAATGTTGAGGATTTGTTAAAAGAAGCAGAGGAAGTTGTGGAAAAATATGGGAAGGTTGTGGAAAGAAATTATGCATACAAGGCAATTTATGCAAAGATAGATGATTTAAATAAACTTGATTATGAACTGGCAAAAATTGAGAGAAAATATGGTGGATATGGTTTCATATCACCCTCATCAACCTATCACCGCTTCATATCTGGTTTAGACGGGAACAAAATGTCGAGTAGCAGACCTCAATATGCCCTTTTCCTCACAGACACTCCAGATGAATCAAAGAAAAAAATATGGTCTGCCAAGACGGGAGGAGCAATATCTGCGGAAGAGCAGAAAAAACACGGCGGGAAGCCAGAAGAATGCATGATTTATGAGTTGTTCATGTATGGTCTAATAAAAGAAGATAAAGAACTTGAGGAAATTTATAAAGAATGCAAGGATGGAAAATTATTGTGTGGAGAATGCAAAAGAAAGGCATATGAACTAATAAAAGAATTTCTCGAAGAACTGAAAGAAAAAAGAGAAATTGCAAAGGAAAAAATAAAAGATTACATTCAATGAGCTTTTTCGAGTTCTATATCAAGGATACCATTATTGAACGATTTCTTAAATTTCCTTTTAACTTTGGAAGGTAATTTTATTTCTTTTATTTCTTCTCCAGCAACAATTTCAATAATGTCATTTCTCAACTTAACCTTGACTTTATTTTCATCTGTTTCTGGTAGTTCAAGTGTAATATAAACCTTATTTTCATCCTCAAATATATCTGTTTTTTTATCTCCAATTCCAAATTCTTCTATTTCTGGCTCTCCTTCCTCATTAATTTTCAATGAAAAGCCTTTTACAAAAGGTTGCATATTGAATGCATTTCTAAAAGCATCCTCTATAATTTTTTCCATCTCCCTCATTATCTTCTCAAATTCTTCTGCATCTTTCCTCCTTTTTTTATCATCGTCAAATATCACTTTTTAAAAAATAAAAAGGCGTATTAAAACATTTTGATTTGTGATTCTTCCTTCAAAAATATGCAAACTGTTTTAAATAAAAAAAGATTTTGAATGTATTTCAGTATAACAATAATTTTAATCCTAAGTTAGATATTGCTTAGAAATAATGCATAACAAAATTCATATTTGGTTTTTCTTTTCGTTTCATGGAATGCAGAAAGGAAAAGAATTTGAGAAATTGTCCATGCACATGGGAATATTGTGATAAGAAAGGGATATGCTGTGAATGCGTAAAATATCATTTAAACAATAACGAAATGCCAGCATGCTTTTTCCCACCTGAAGTGGAAAGAACATATGATAGAAGCATCAAGAAATTTATTGAAGTTTGGAATAGCATGAAATAATAAAAAGTAGATACAAAAAGATGAAAAATTTTTATTAGTTAATTATGTCTCAACTATTTCATATGAGAATCAAATAGTGCACTATATTCTCACTTTTTTTCCTGCCTCATTTCTTTTCCATTTTCCAAAGTCATCAATTTTTGCCAAAATACTGTCATCAAAAACTGGGCCATCTTTACACACATGATAGCCATTTATTGCACATGAATCGCATATGCCAACACCGCATTTCATATATCTTTCAAGACTTGCCTGCATTTTAATGCCATTCTCCAAACATAAATCAAGAACTTTTTTCATCATTATTTCAGGACCACATGTATAAACAATATCAAATTCTTCTTTTTCAAAAATTTTTTCTGCCAAATCTGTTGCAAATCCTTTATAGCCATGGCTTCCATCATCTGTTGAGATATAAAGCTTTGTTATCTTTTCCAGTTCATCTTTAAAAATTAATAAATCTTTTGTTCTTGCTCCAATAACAGCGAGCTTTTCTCCTTCATATTTTCTTATTAAAGGCATTAAAGGAGCTATTCCTGTTCCTCCTGCGACAAAAAGAGCTTTTTCACCAAAAATTTTGAAACCATTCCCATACGGCCCTCTTACCCCAATTCTATCTCCCTCAATCATATCATGCATGGCTTCTGTTGCCTCACCAACCTTCTCAACTGTTATCGCAATTTTCTCTCCTATATAGCTCAAAGACATTGGCACCTCATCAATACCCGGAATCCATACCATTATGAATTGACCTGGTTCTGCATCCATTGTAATATCAAAAAAGAAAGTTTTATGATGAGATGTTTCTTCAACAATATTAATGATTTTGCAAATTTGCATGTTGTAGAGTGAGTTTTATGATTATAAAATTTTTTATTTTTATAAAAAGAAGAGGTTGTCGAAAAAATCAGAATGAATAAAGAAACTGCCATGTAAGTGTTTATATTATGAACAATTGCCATGGCAATTATGTGCTTCATTCTCATGGATTTTTTCTTATAACGCGTGAATAACAACCTTCTCGTTTCTAATCCTCCAAATATTCCCTCTATTGCTCCTCTGAACTTCTTATAAAGTACCTCATCAAATATCTCCACAGCCTTCATCCTATATTTTCTAGGCTTCTTATCATACTTTCTTTGCTTTATCAATGGTTTAATCTTAAACATGAAACATTTTTCAAATAACTTTTCACAATCAAATCCTGCATCTGCAAACAGCATTCCAGACATTACTTCAACCTCGTTCAACATCTTAATAGCAGAATAAGCATCAGATGCAAAGAAAGCATCAGCATTTGCGATAACTATTGCCCTTTTCTCTGGATAATACTCTGCAAGAATATTTAGCTTATCTACCACCCTTCGCTT
>DRIF01000197.1 GCA_011052825.1 Thermoplasmatales archaeon | reverse complement strand
ATGGAGAGCCATATGAAAGAGAAGTAACAGGTGGTGATGAATCAACATTCACAACTGTTGAATGAATTTGTTCAACATTTCCTAAATAATCTATACTATACCATTCTATTGTATGTTCGCATTCTTCATTTATTGTAAATGGCTGTGTATACAAGCTCCAGTTTCCTCCATTAATGCTATAATATGTAGCCATTACACCAACTGCACATTCTGGTTCATCCACAGCAGTTAATGTTATAGGCGTTGAAGTAGTAATCCATTCTTCTATGCCATTTGTATAATATGGAGAACCATATGAAAGAGAAGTAACAGGTGGTGAATCATCCACATAATGTGTTTGATTTGTCACATTCTCAACATTTCCAGCATTATCAACGCTATAAAATTCAAGATAATGTTTGCATTCTCCAGATAAAGTGAATTCACCAGTATAAGTCGTCCAATTGCTCCACATGCCATTGTACCATATTCTATAATATGTCGCATTAACTCCAGATATATTATCAAATGCCGTTAAATTAAATGGCGTGAAAGAAGTTACCCATGTCCCATTGGCATATTGTGGATAACCTATGGATTTGAAAGTTGTAGGAAGAGTGATATCCAACTGAGTTGCTATACCTGTAGCGGGATCGTAACATACATCAAATAATGCATCCCCATCCAAATCGATGTAGTATGTGAAGAAATATGGATCACAAATTTTCACGACGGTTGTAATGTTTATCGAAGGGTCATAATAAATATCAAACCCAATGTTTTTATCTATGGCAAGAAGAAATTGTGTAAAATTTTCACTCTTTATATGTCCATGATGGATATTGGTAAATAGGTAGTTATTTGGATCATAGAAAATATCAGGCAATGTATCGTTATCTACATCAATTAAAAAATCGACCATTGAATCAGCATTAAAATCATGCTCTAAAACAACGGTTGTGTTTTCATTTGGGTCAGTATAGGTATCGTATATGCCATTGGAATCCGAATCGACTGCATACTCTTCAATACCATCACTATCCAAATCATTAAATATGCGGGGTAAAGACACCGGACAATATACAAAATTACTAAATGCATTGTATTCTTTCCCACTTAAATCTTCATAATAAACAATCGTCCAAGAATACCAATCTCCCGGAGGAAGCGTTGTAGTAACATTTGAAGTGATCGAATCATTACTACCCATCTCTTTTATTGTCCCGTTGAATATCTTTATAGTTATTGTATCATTCCTTGCGAAGATACTATAAGAAACATTACTGGCTGAGGCAGTTCCTATATTTGTTATATTCGTAGAGAATGTTATGTTGTCTAAAGTGTTTAGAGAAACTTGCGGCTGTATCCTTTCAATTGCAGTGATAAGAGGCTTTGTTTGGATGCATACTGTAGTAGAGATATTTGTGTTATACATATTGCCAAAGTTGTCAAAATATGTGGCATTAATATAAATATCCGCTAAACCCACATGTAATGGAATCCCTTCTGTGCTTATGTAGAGAGTTTTGTTTGGATTCAGCAACCCTATGTTTAATATATTTGGGGAAAAATTAATATTTTGAGAGATAAAATGAATGGTTGTATTATAAGATATACCTTCTCCATAATTTTTTAATTTAATTGGAAAAACAAAAGTTTCCCCCGAATAGATATACGTTAAATTATCAATCTCCATTGATAACTCTGGAAAATAATTTCCATATGCATTTACATCTATTATATACCCAACACCAGTGTCATTATAATCTGGGTCGACGTTTCTGCCAAACACATTTATTGTCCAGTTTCCTTTCTCTGGATTTTCCAGAACAATTTTTTCATGTTTATCTGTAAAATCATAGGAACTATTTGGGATTGTATCAATTGTATCGTTGAAATAGTTGTATCCAATATGCTCTCCATACGGCGTATAAATATGGAGATCTAAATCAGAGGTATCCTTCCAATAAAGTGTAACATCTAACAATTTATCTTCTGGGGTGATTTTAATGCTTACAGGTGCATTTTCCTCATCATGAACAGGTTGGAGGTTTTTCACCGTATATGCTTGGATTGTATTATCTGGTAGTTTTTTAAAGAAATTTATTGAAGCAGTTTGATTATCAGAATTTTTTGATTGTAACGGCTCATAATCATTTTTTTCTAAACCACCTGAAGAAATACATAATTCTGGTAACGTTTCTACATCATCCTTTTTAACTAAACTAATATACACAATATCAAAGGTTTTTACATCGGTAAGCTTTATATGAACATAATTCTGGCTGTCTACACTATAATCTGTAATTAACTTACAATAACCTAATGATTCATCAAAATCAGGTGAGATAACCCATATTTTATCTATTTTTTCTTGGACCGGAATTCTCATTTTAAAAGTATAACTAGCAGGAAATATATCTTTCTGAGAAACAGAAGAAACGTTTAATACTCGCTGATTTATTGCATACAATATACGTCCTTCCTCACCAATTTCGTTAGGTATGCTCCATAGTACAAAATACGGGTCATTATAGAGCGTGAAATGATGTTTTTTCCAGTCATCATTTATTGTAACGCTAATTTCATCACTATCATGAAATTTGGTATACTCATAAGGCATGTGAGAATGATGCAATAATTGATGGCTTTCTTCATCTTTAAAAACTTTACAAAGGATACCAGTAGAACTCTCTATCGTTTGTCTCATTTTATAACTTTTACCAAGAGTATGGTAATTTTTTATCCAATTAAAATCTCCACTTATCTTTACGTTATTTGCCCACGATACACCGGTTATTATAGTTCTGAGTTCGTCAGGCATGAACCAATCAGGTGTAAAAGGTATACTAAAAAATTTCATCCAGCCAAAAAACATTAAGGTTCTTATGTAATCTGTTCTAAGTGGTTTATAATTCATTTCGTGATTCTCAAAAGCCCATTTAGCAAAATATTTGCTGTCATAAAATGGGCCAACAATGTTGTGTTGATCAGAATTATCTAAATCATTAGTAGATGCAACAGAATACCATTGAACTTCTGACGGAATATAGTAATTCCCTGTCATAAATGCTTTGCTATTGTTAACTGATTTGATCTGGTCTCTTAGGTGTTTTAGCAAATTAGATAATGAATCCTTTTCAAAATCATCTTTTTGGGATTCTGCTATCCCTAAAGCATCTTTTACGGCGTTAGCCGTATCAGAATAATCAATTCCGTTACCAGATGATGAAGGCTGTACAGGACTTTTCATCCCTTGAAGTGCTTGCTGTAATCCTATCTGAACTAATCTACCTGTATCATCTGTAAAAATAATATCAAAATCATACCTATTGACTAAATAATTATATTGTTTAACTATGTGGTAATGATAACTTGGATCGCTATCCCAAGTAGGGCTATCTATATCATAATCGTTACTGACATACTCGGGGTTAAATCCGTTATCATTATAAGCTGGACCAGTTTTTGATGGACCCACATAACAAGGTCTAACTGCAAAAAAATACGGGCTTAATTCAATCCAGTTCAATCTTTTAGGAATTTTTATACCCAAAATATTATCCATCGCTGCCCATTTTTCTTCAGTGCTATGTGGATGAGCCTTTGCATCTGGGTCTACATTCATCCATTGAGAGGTAGGATCATATATCCCCATTACGTCCGTGTAAACCATAACACGTATTTTTGGATCATGGTTATGCGCTAGATCCACCAATTCTCTTATTACATCCCTAGCATTTTCAATACCTCCCGCTGTTTCTATTAACTTATCGGGAGGGGTGGAGTAATGGCCTGTGCCGTCACAATTGGCAGGGAACCAATGTCCAAGGAATAAATTCTGGGGTTGAGGAATACCTTCGCCGGCTCCATAATTATAATATTCTGCGCTAATGAATATTGTATTAAGGCCATAATTACTAACCTCATCTAATAATTGATTAAACTTTAATTTTATCTCATCTACAGTATTTGAAGTACTTATGATGTTGCTAAATTGTGATGGTACATCTGCCCAATTAATGTTTCTCACCCATTCAGGTAACCCATATCGATCCACATAAAATCCGTATTCATCGGAATAAATCCCCGTAGCTGATTCTATTGTAAAATTAAATTTTAAGCCTTCAAAATGAAATCCAGTAGATGTCCATTTTGCTTTATTTCCAGCAACCCATGTTGCATAAATATGCTTGATGCTGTTGGGCTTAAGCGAAATCTTTATGCTCTCACCATTGTTAAATATTTTAACAGGTAGATTAGTACTCGTGTTTATAATTTTAAGATATACATCACCAGATATGTATTTGGCTGTTGGATTTCTGAAGATAATATGGAATTTTATTGTTTCATCAGGGGTGAAAACACGCTTTAAACTACCATTGGTATCTGTGGTATACAATATTGGTTCACCATCAGGAGTGTTCATCAATTCATCTAAAGATGTCACTTCCTCACCAAATAGCTTAAATGCAATATTGTTTTTCTCATTAAACTCTACAATCAAATTCAATGGATCGACTTTTACATAAATTACAGCATAAATATCCAGTTCCCATTCAATAGAAACCGTTTCCTCACAATTTATTCCAATTGATGAAATTATTTTACTTCCAATAAATATACTTCCATGATCTGGATTACCAATATAAAATGAAACATCAACATCTAATGCCACCTTATTTCCAATATTATGAACTGTTGCAGAAATAGTTGTTGATCCCTTTTTAGAAGATTGAAAACTTATATTATTTTCAGAAATATAAAGATCTGGATTCGCTACATCTCCAACTGTAAATACTCTTTCCTCACTCCATTCACTGGAAGTTCCTCCATCATCAATTGCAATGACATGCCAGTACCACGTACCAGTAGGAATGATTTCCGAATGTTGAGATGTTTGCCCCTCCCATGATCCACCAGTATTATAATATCCCTGGCTATTTTTATCACTTGGGTTTTGTGTCCATTCAAGGTGATAATTAATTCCTCCCTCTAATGGTATAACGTCCTTCCAATCAAAATAGATCATTGCACCATCCGAAAACCTATCACCATCCATTGGAGTTCTTAGCTTTGGTCTAGATAGAGCAGGTTTAGAAATTTGAACTGTTAAAGGCTCCGACCAATCACTTTTTGCATTGTGTATGTCGATAGCTCTCACTTTTACTTGATATGTCCATTGACTATTCCAGAAATGTTTAGCTGATTGAATAACTCCCGACCCAACAAAAGGAGTTTTGGTTCGTAAATGGTCTCCCCAATCAAATTCAAACTGAATTTCATCGCCATCAGGATCTATAGCCGAAGTCGTGTAACAATATGTTTCTCCAATTAGACCCTTTATAGGTCCACATGGAATGTTGGGCGTTTGAGGGGGATTGTTCCCAGCGGTGTGAAAAGTCCATATTGGCCCAAGCGTTGGTATTCCATATTCATCCCATGCAATAACTTGCCAATAATATTGAGTATCAGGAACAAGAAATTCCGGATCATAACTTGTCTCCATTTGATGAGTTGATACACGTTTAAAGGTATTTTCCTTTCCAAAATATACGTCATAATACACTATGTCTCCGTCAGGATCTCCTCCTGTCCAACTTAAATTTGATTCTATATCAACATTCGATGAATTATTTATAGGGTTTTCACTATGTGGAATATATGGGGGATGATTCTCAGTGATATTTATAATGGAAAAATCTGACCAATCGCTTTCTGCTCCATGAATATCCCTTGCTTTTGCCTTTATGTAAAATTTCCCAGAATGATTCCATGACTTTAAGGCTCTTTCCGAGGATCCAGATTTTACGAAATTTGTCCATTTAGATTGTGTGCCATCGCCCCAATCAAATTTGTACTGAATCCAATCATCATCTACATCAACTCCTATGGAAGAGAAGGCATAGAATCTGTCAACAATGCCATTTAGTGGACCAGCGGGTTTATCTGGTACAGATGGTGGATTATTTCCCATAGTTGTGAATTCCCAGACTGGACCCTCCTTTGATATACCATTATTATCTTCCGCATCTACTTTCCAATAATAGTGAGTATTTTGGAGAAGTAAACCCGGATCATATCTTATTAATAGTGTTGAAGCAGGATATGGTCCGATTGTATCAAAAAGAGGAGGATTTGGATTAGTACCAAAATATATTTTATATGTTACACTGTCGCCAATATCTGGGTCACCTCCACTCCAAATCAAATCAGCATTGAGATCAACATCTTTCGAACCATTGAGAGGAAAAACACAACTTAGGTTTTCTGGGAAATGGCTTTTGAGTATATTAAGAATGAGAGAAGGAGAGTAATTGCTTTCCATATCATGTGAATCACTTGCTTTTACTCTAACTTCATAAACGCCTGGACTTACCCAAATGTGACTCTGCGAAGCATTTTCATTGGGGGAAACAAAATCTGTCCAAGGTCCTTCTGTGCCATCACCCCAGTTAAACCAAAACCTAACCATATCCTCATCTGGATCATCTGTAGATGTAAAGTAGGTGAGAGATTCTCCTATGAGACCCTCCGTAGGTCCTAAGGGAATATCAGGTATTTCTGGAGGATTATTATCATTTGTCAAAAAGTTCCAAATGGGGCCTACTGTTTCCTCTCCGAAATTGTCGATTGCTTTTATTCTCCAATAATAATGTGTATTCATAGACACAACATCTGGTTGATATGTTATTCGTGTCTGCATTGCAGGAACCGGATTAGTTATATGCACACGCGGCAAATTATCTGGATCGGTACCAAAATATATTTCGTATATTACTGTATTTGAAGTATCTGAATCTCCACCATCCCATTCCAATACTACATCAATGTTTACGTCATCTGAATTATTTTCAGGAAATGGATTTGTTGGTATATTTGGTGGATGATTTTGTATAATAGTTATTTGATGAGGAGATGAAAGTCCAGTATCTAAACCTCTTGCATCCTTAGCTATTACATATATGTCATAAGTTCCTGGTGAATTCCAACTGTGTGTACAGGCTGCTTGTGCTCCTGAAGGAACATAATTACTCCATTCATCTTGGCCATCACCCCAGTCAAACTTAAATTTTACCATGTCTCCATCTGGATCTATTGTAGATGCATAAAAAACGTAATCTTCATTAATTAAACCAATTCCTGGCCCGCTTGGTGCTGATGGGGTATTTGGAGGGTGATTGATATCATCCCATTCAACATATATCTCTATATTTGGATCAAATTCATTATTGGCATCATTATCATCATGCCAAAGATAACCAGTTTGAGCATCATACAATGCAACATCGAGATAATGTGTTCCCACATCAACTTCAACATTAGCACAGAAATCTTTAATTTCTCCCGGATCCCATGAGGGGTCATAGCTATGAATAGGACCATAGCCGTGACCATCAACTTGAATATAAACATCTAAATCACTAGCTGGAAAACTATTTGGGCCATTATTTCTTAGAGTAGCAATAATACGTATTGTAGGATTGGGAGGAATATGTGGTTCCCAACTTATACTAACCGCTTCTACATCTACACCAGTTCCAGTTGGAAGGTTATCATTTCCTACAATAGTTATTGTGTTTATTGGTAATGTGACCAAGGAGACAATAAAAAAAATCCAAATAAATTTTCCTATATCAATATTTCTTTCTTTCATTTTTTGTCTCCAAAAATATATACAATTGTTGACTTAAATTTTTCCCTCAATTGATGGTGCTGTTAACTTAACGAAATTTTTCGATAAAAATATGCACCCCATCCCATCATGCATTTAGAGGTGATTAAAATGCAAAAAAGGGATGGGATGCAATTATTGAAATATTTACTGAAAGAAAAATGTATCGTTATAAGAGAAAGAACTCCAGTGGAAATAATCCTCTACAGTGTGTTTCTCTATTTGTGCAGACTATCTCTAAGGGATGTTGCTATGGCAATTCGTATCTTCATAAAAAGAAGTAGAACAGCCATATGGAAATGGTTGCAAAAATTTGGGAGTATACTGGAAAACAGAATTGCAGATAAAATACCAGATATTGTTGTCATAGACGAAACATCTCTTCAGATAGGGGATATGAATTTCTGGTTCTGGTTTGTTATAGATCCAGAAAACAGGAAAGTTGTTTTCTTTATGATAAGCAGAAGTAGAACAAATATAGCATGTAGAAATCTGATTTACAAAATGTGGAAGATGTATGGAAAACTACCATCTGTTGCTATAACTGATGGAGGTCCATGGTATTTGATATTGAAAAGATATGGCATTGATCATGAAATTGTTTCTGGAGGAATAAGAAATTATGTGGAAAGAGTTATAGAAACAATAAAGGATAGAACCAGAGTATTTGATAATTATTTTCCGAGTAAAAGATGGAAAATAAGACATGTTTATCTATGGTTTTCCATTTACATTTTCTACTATAACTGGATACGGAGTCATCAGAGTTTATCTAATAATTCTCCTGTATTTTATCAGAGAAACATAAAGATAGACAATGAGTATGAACGTTTTATTTTAGCATTGCAGGAGATGCTGCAATGCTTAAGTTAACAGCACCT
>DRIF01000196.1 GCA_011052825.1 Thermoplasmatales archaeon | reverse complement strand
TTATATAAATTGGCTACAAAAAAAGGAGAAAATACATCTGCCTTTATAAAAGAAGTTGTTAAAAGAACTGGCAAGGTGGCAAACTGTCCCCACTGTGGAAGAGAAAAATTGCAGATTGAATTTGATAAACCAACAACTTTCAGGGAAGGAGGACACAAAATGACCCCTTCAGAAGTTAGAGAATGGCTTGAAAAAGTTAGTGAAGTGCTTGATGATGATTTAATACTTCTGGATTTTGATCCTAAATCTGCAAGACCTGAATGGATGGTTTTGACTGTATTACCAGTTCCTCCTGTGACAACTCGTCCTTCGATAACACTTGAAACTGGAGAAAGGAGTGAAGATGATTTAACTCACAAACTCGTTGACATAATAAGAATAAATCAGAGATTGCAGGAAAATAGAGATGCAGGAGCTCCCCAACTCATTGTTGAAGACCTGTGGGAACTTCTTCAGTATCATGTAACAACATATTTTGACAACCAAACAACAGGAATTCCTCCTGCCCGCCACAGGAGCGGAAGAGCTTTAAAAACCCTTGCTCAAAGGCTAAAGGGAAAGGAAGGGAGGTTCAGAAGCAATTTATCTGGAAAAAGGATTAATTTCTCAGCAAGAACTGTTATTTCCCCTGACCCAAATATAAGCATTAATGAAGTTGGAGTTCCAATGGAAGAAGTTGCAAAAGAACTCACTGTTCCAATAAGGGTAACTCCTCATAATCTTGAAGAAATGAAAGAACTGGTAAGAAGAGGACCAAATCCAAAGCCACCTGCAGGTGTTGTATACATACCCGGAGTTAATTATGTAATAAGGGCAGATGGGAGAAGAATAAAGGTTACTGAGGAAAATGCTGTAAATGTTGCAGAACATCTAGAACCAGGAGCAATAGTTGAACGCCAATTGCAGGATGGAGACATTGTTTTATTCAACAGACAGCCCTCATTGCACAGGATGTCAATGATGGCACATAAGGTTAAAGTTCTACCATATAAAACATTCCGCCTCAATCTTGCTGTTTGCCCGCCGTATAATGCAGATTTTGATGGAGACGAGATGAACATGCATGTCTTGCAGAGCGAGGAGGCGAGAGCAGAAGCAGAAATTTTGATGAAAGTCCAGGAACATATTTTAAGCCCAAGATTTGGAGGGGCAATAATAGGTGCAATTCATGACCACATATCAGGATGTTTTCTGCTAACATATAAAAATAAGATATTTTCAAAGGACGATGCAACAAGAATTCTGGCAAAAGCTGGTTATATAGGCAAGGTAAAGGAAAAAATGACAGGAAAGGAAATATTCAGTAAGATACTGCCAAAGGAGATAAACTTGGAATATAAGGCAAAGGCGTGCATGGGATGCAAGGAATGTTTGAAGGAGAAATGCGAATATGATGCATATGTGAAAATAAAAAATGGCAAGCTGATAACTGGAGCAATTGATGAGAAAAGTATAGGTTCTTTTAAGGGAGAGCTAATAGAATATATTGCAAGGAAATTTGGAAATGAGAGGGCAAAAGATTTCATAGATAAAGTTACGAAACTTGGGATAGGTGCAATAATGACAATAGGGTTTACAACAGGAATAGATGATGAAGATATTCCAGAGGAAGCACAGCTGAAAATTAGAGACCAACTTGAAAAAGCCAAGGAGAAAATCCATCAGTTGATTGAAGCATACAACAGAGGAGAGCTTGAACAAATTCCAGGTAGAAGCTTAGAAGAAACTCTTGAAAGAAATATAATGAGCGTTACTGGAAAAGCCAGAGATCACACTGGAGAAATAGCCAGCAAACACCTTGGAATGGATAATTCAGCTGTCATAATGGCGAGGTCAGGAGCAAGAGGAAGTATGCTCAACCTTAGCCAGATGGCTGGCTGCGTTGGTCAGCAGGCAGTCAGAGGAGAAAGAATTTACAGGGGTTACAGAAACAGAACATTACCACATTTTAAGAAAGGTGATTTGGGAGCAGAGGCAAAGGGATTTGTTTCCTCTAGTTATAAGAAAGGTTTGAATCCAACAGAATATTTCTTCCATTCTATGGGAGGAAGAGAAGGATTAGTGGATACTGCAGTAAGAACATCAAGAAGTGGATATATGCAACGTCGTTTAGTTAATGCTCTCGAGAATATAAAAGTGGAGGAAGATGGAAGCGTTAGGGCAACAACTGGAGAGGTAATTCAGTTTGTTTATGGCGAGGATGGAGTCGATCCCATGAAAAGTGCGAAAGGGAAGGCAGTTGATGTTGATTTAATCTTAAAAGAGGTGCAAAATGAGTAAAATAACTGAGAAAGCTATGATTAAAAGAGGATTGAGCAAGAAACTGGCAGAAAAGGTTGCAAGCTTTTACACTTTGGAAGAACTCAAAAAAGCAGATGTGAAAGAATTGGAAAAGAAATTTGGAAAAGATTTGAATAAAATATTAAAAGCTGTTGGAAGGGAGATTGAATTGGAAAAAGTAAAAGCAAAAGCAAAGGAAATTAAAAAAGTAAAGAAGAAAAAAGCTGAAAAGAAGGAAACCCCACCAAAGAAAAAGAAGGTTAGCGTTAGAGAAAAAATAATCAATATAATTAATAAGAGAAATGAATATTTGCCATCAAATATAATTGATGAATTTGTGGAAAAAATTGAGGAGAATAATCTAACTGACAAGATTGACATTCTAGTTGAAAAGGCAATAGAGGAATACAACAGACATTTAATGGAACCACTGGAAGCATGCGGGATGGTTGCTGCACAATCAATAGGTGAACCAGGAACACAAATGACAATGAGAACTTTTCACTATGCAGGGGTGGCAGAAATAAATGTTACCCTAGGCTTACCCCGTCTCATAGAAATAGTTGATGCTAGAAAAGATCCATCAACTCCAATAATGACTGTTTATCTGGAGGGTGCATATAGGGTAAATAGAGAGAAGGCAATGGAAATAGCCAACAAAATAGAGGTTACACGCCTTATAAATATTGCAGAAATTGAAACAGATATAAGCAACATGAAAATCATTATCAAACCAAGTTTAAAATCAATGGAAAGGAAAAATATTGAGATGGATGACTTGCTTAAAGCTCTCAAAAAATTAAACAAAGTTGAAATAAAAAAAGGAAAAAATGAAATAGAAATATTTCCTGAAAAGGAAAATGAAAATTATCGTGAGTTAAGAAGATTAAGTGAGGAAGTAAAAAACATTAAAATAAAGGGAATAGATGGAATTAAAAGAGCTATAATCAGAAAAGAAGGAGACGAACACGTTATATATACAGAGGGTAGTAATTTTGAAAAAGTTCTAGAGATTGAAGGAGTTGATAAAACAAGAACCGTGACAAATGATATCCACGCCATATATCAGGTTCTTGGCATAGAGGCGGCGAGAAATGCAATAATAAATGAGGCATATTCAACTCTTCAGGAACAGGGATTGAATGTTGATATTCGTCATATCATGCTTGTTGCAGATTTAATGACTGCAAATGGAAGCATACGCCCAATAGGAAGGCAGGGAGTAAGTGGAGAGAAAGGTTCTGTTATTGCCAGAGCTGCATTTGAGATTACTGTTGATCACCTCCTTTCCGCTGCCAGAAAAGGTGAAGTTGACGAACTTAAAGGAGTTGCAGAAAATGTTATAGTTGGTCAACCAATTAAGCTTGGCACAGGTTCAGTTGAACTTGCAATAAATATTAAAAAATTTAGTAAAAAGGTGAAAAAATGATATCTAAGGAATTGATGAGAGCCATATCAACAGGAAAAATATTGTTCGGACACAAAATGGTAGTTAAAAAAATAAATGATGCAAAAGCTCTGATAATAGCAAGAGATTGCCCCAGAAAAAAAGAGATTATGGAATTTGCAAAGGACAAACCAGTTTATATTTATAAAGGAAATAACATAGAACTTGGAAATGCCTGCGGGAAGCCATTTGGCGTAAGTGTTCTTGCAATAATAGATGAAGGGAAATCAAACATAATGAACATAATAAAAGAGTAACATGAAGATAAAGCTCACCCAACAGGAAATGCACTATATATCTCTTGCTGAAGTAATTATAGGTTTGCCAATTTTAGATTGCATAGAGAGAGATAACAGAATAACTTTTATTGTTGGAAAAGGAAAACTTGGGAAGGCAATAGGAAAAGAAGCAAGAAATATAAAGAAACTGGAAAATATTTTCAGGAAGGAAGTTAAATTTGTTGAATATGATGATGACAAAAAACAGTTCATAATAAATTTATTTAAGCCATTTAAATTAGAAAAGATTGTTGTTAATGAGGAAAATAATAAAGTGAGTGTCGTTGTCGATTCAAGAGATAAAGGGAAGGCAATAGGGAAAGATGGCAGAAATATAAATATTCTGAGGGAAATAGCAAAGAGACAGCATGATATAGATGAAATAAAGGTACTTTAATTTTTAAGTTAAATAAATATAAATAGCCACATGAGAATTTCATAACTTACAGAATTTCCTGCTACTGTATATGCAACAACTTTTATTTTATATCTGAAAAAGCTTTTTTCATCATATGCCGTTATATTTTCTTTTCATTTATTTTGCATAGAGATGTGGTTCTGACGCAGGGTGCCAATCAAAATTAATCCATGGAACTTCTTTCATTCTTCCAAAAATAGGTCTTGGGATCGACATGAGCCAGTCATCCCAATAGTTTCTATCCCATAAATTATGAGAAGGTTTCACATTCCACTTCATGAAGAAGGCATGTTTTCTATTGGTTATGAAATTGTTATGACTTATAACATTGTTATTAGATGAATTAAGGATGATGCCATAATAACCATTACTTCGTACACTGTTTTCCATAATGGTATTGTTATAGGCGGAATCAAGTACAATGCCATAGTAACTATTATTCTGAGCGATATTTCCTCTAACAATGTTATTACTACTGGAAGAATGCAAAATTATGCCATCGTAACCACTATTCTGAATAATATTTCCTTCAATGATATTATTATTGCTGTGCGAATACAATACAATCCCATCATATTTGCTATTATGAATCACATTCCACCTAATTTCATTATTTTTAGAAGATCGAAGCCAGATACCATCTATATTATTCCAAATATTATTCTCCATAATGATGTTGTTGGAAGAAAATATCCAAAAACCATATGTGCCGTTTGTCACAGTAAATCCCTTAACTTTCACTTGATCCTTTATTATTTTTATTACAATTCCACTCTCACCATCAATAATAGTTGTATTCTTATTCTCTCCTATTAAACTTATTGACTTATTTATAATAATATGCTCGTGATATGGGGAGGAATTGCTATAAACAAAAATGGTATCACCATTGTTTGCATCATCTATGGCATCTTGTATTTTTGTGTAATTTCCTTCACCTGAACCACCAACATATAAAATATTTCCACCAAGATTAATAGCAGATATAGTATCCTTCTCTATTGTCATATTCCCTATTCTAGGAACAATACTTGTACCAACAAATAAAAACATTATAATAACAATCAAACCTTTTTTCCATATTTCTTTTCTCACTTTTCTCCCCAAAATATAACTAAGGATTTAATATAAAAATATCGAAAATGGTTACCAATATGATAACAATTTCCCAAAAATTATTAATAAAATCAATATTAGTTTATGATGGGGAGAAAAATTATTATTGTAATTATGATAACAATGGCTTTTATACCAAGTGTAACTACTACCCCATATTTTCAGGAGCATAGCATAAATTCTGGCTTTAATTGTGTTTTTGTAAATAAAGAAATGGATGAGTTATCTGTCTGTGGTAATGAGGAAGTAAAAAGAATACCTCATTTTCCTATTCACATAAACGGAAATGATGATTTTACCAAAATATTAAAAGGGGTTGTAGAAGGAAGTGGAACTCCAGATGACCCTTACATCATTTCCAATTGGCGTATTATTCCTTTTTTCCTTCCTGGTGTGCATCCGCTCATCCATATTGAAAATACAAATGCATATTTCATCATCAGGAATTGTTACATACACGCTGTACACATCAGGAATATTCTATGGAATGATGGAATATACTTGCATAACGTAACCAATGGCAAAATTGAGAACTGCCATGTAGAAAATTGCCTCCGTGGTATATGGATACACAACTCTACACATAATAGTGTTGAAAACTGCTACATAAAGGAAGACCATTTTGGAATATATATTAGGCGTTCCTCATATAATGTTGTGAGAAGTTGTGAATGTGATGGATGTGACATTAGTGGGATAACCATCAGTTGGGGAAATGATCCTTATAATGAGTACAAACATGTTCCATCCAGCTATAATACTATTGAAAATTGTACATGTCATAGCATATACGGAAAGGATGAAATTATCGGAGCTGGAATATATCTCTGCTGTTTAGCCAATTCAACTGGTAATAGAATAATGAATTGTACATGTTATGATAATGAATACGGTATTCTGCTTCACAACTGGATTTATGATACCACTGTTTATGGTTGCACTCTTTTTAATAACGATTATGGTCTTCGTGTATACACTGGTGGAGATAATTGTATTTATCATAACGCTTTCATTGATAATAAAAAATGGCAGGCGTATGACCCAAATAATGATGTATGGTGTAATAAGGGAATTAAGGAGGGCAACTACTGGAGTGATTATGCTGGCACTGATACAGATGGAGATGGTATAGGAGATATACCTTATAAAATTCCTGGTGATGATAACATAGATTGGTATCCTTTGATGGTGCCACCGTGAGCAAAAGATATTTCATTAGATAAACATCTTTCAACAAAACAGCAAAACCGCGAAACTGAATATAAGAATGATAATTGAGTGACAAGGCATGAACATTAACAAATGAATATTAACAAAATAATAGTCCAAAAAGATATTAATAAATTAATGTTAATCTGGAGGGAGAGAGAAGATGAAGCACGAATACCAAATTGTTGAACGTTCTCCAACGCCTGAGGAGTATAAAAAACTGCGACAGGCGGTTAGATGGGTAAAATTAGATGATGAGGCAATTAGAAAAGGACTTGAAAATTCATTGTTTTCAGTGTGTGCCGTCTTTCAAGGTGAGATAATAGGTTGTGGAAGGGTCATTGGAGATGATGGCATTTATTTTTATATTCAGGATGTCATTGTTTTACCAGAATTTCAAGGAAAAGGAGTTGGAAAGTGTATTATGAATGTGATTATTGAATATTTGAAGACACATGCCCACAATAACTCATTTATTGGTTTAATGGCTGCAAAAGGTGTATCAGCATTCTATGAAAAATATGGATTTAAAAAGCGGGCAAATGATGCACCTGGTATGTTTTTGATGTGGAAAACAAGGTGATTTGAGTTATGTAATAAGGATTGGTGAACATTATGACAAAATCATCTCAAGTAAAGATAAGGAAGGCAAATATTGGTGACGTTGAAGCAATATATAAAACCATCTTTGAAGCTTTTGAGCCTTACAAAAAACATTTTACAAGAGATGCCTATGAGATGACGGTCATAAGCCATACAGAGATTAAGAAGCGTATATTGGATGATAAAAGAGAGATTTTGGTGGCTATCTGTGATAATGAAATTGTTGGCAGTGTCACTATAGGAATTAAAGACCAAAGTAATATCTATATTCAGAGTATGGCTGTAAGACCGAAGTATCAAGGAAAAGGAATTGGTTTGCGAATTTTAGAGGAAATAGATAAGATCGCACAGAAAAAGAAATGTAAAAAAATATTATTAGAGTGCTTTTATCCACTCAAAAAAGCTATATTGTTATATGAAAAATGTGGTTTTGAGAGAACAAAAAAAATTAGAGATTATTATGGCATAAGAATATTTGAAATGTTAAAGGAAGTGAAATAGACAAATCCATCTCAATTGGTTTAATTTCTCTTTGGTTTCTCTTTATACAGGAATTAAGAAATTTAAATTAAATCTATTTTTCATCATTATCATTTCATTTTCTCATTATTTTCCTGTAATAATTTGTTGTGTCTCTGCACATTTTTTCCAGCAGTTTATGTCTGATATACTCATTTTTTACAAATCCAAAGAAAAATGTTTTGGCGTAATAGCTATTTCTAAAGTATTTCCCCATAACTTTTTTCCACGCTTTCTCATATTTTGATAAGTCAATGTTTTTGAAGTCATTTCTTGCAAACTTTTCTATAACATCTGATGCAATTTTTGCAATAATCATTGAGGACATTATTCCAGCTCCCAAAGTAGCAAGAACATGAGAGGCGGAATCACCTACCAAAATAGCATTTTTGCCATATGATTTTAATGGCTTATCAAGTGGAACAAATGCTCCTCTCCATTTTATGCTTGGATTTTTTTCCTTGAATTTTAAAAACGCCTGACTAAAATGCTTCTTCTTTGAACTACCCACCCCAATATTCCATACTTCTTTTTTTGGGAAATACCACGCATAACCATATTCTACAACTTCTCTGCTAATAAAAACGTGGCATTTTTCGCTATCTAAACCAATACTGTCTGAGTGCCCTTCAACTGCCATTCCACATTTTGGCATTCTGGTGTCTATATATCTTCTTACAATTGAAAAAACCCCATCTGCACCAACAATTATTTTTGGTTTTATTGCATGTGGAATAAGAAGTCCATTCTCTATTTTTCTTACCTTCTTTCCCATCTTTATCGTTCCATATTTTTTTGCTTGGCGGAAAAGTTCTTCTTCTATCTCTCTTTTATTTGTCATTATGACAGGCATTTCAAGAGATATT
>DRIF01000195.1 GCA_011052825.1 Thermoplasmatales archaeon | reverse complement strand
CTACTCACATTTTCGTATGCATATTTTACAGCACTCGGTGGAGCAAGTTTATCTTTATCACCAGCTACAAATAGAATAGGCGCAGTAAATCTTTTTAAATCATAAGAGCCTGAGCAAAAAATTTTTCTTAGCATAGGATACTTCAAAAATCTTTTACACATTACAGGGAAGCGAGGATATTTACATAGCTCATTTATTTCCGCACAAAATAAAAGTTGACTCAAAACCTTTGTTGAAGTTACATCTCCGGCTTTAATTAAAAACTCATTTAAAACATCCTCATATATATTTCCCTCATTTACAAGTATATCAATGATTTTCTTTTTCGTTTCTTCATCGATTAAATCCGCATCTGCAACACTACCAGCAAAAAGAGGAAGCCAGAACGCATGTCCTTTAAGGAGCAAATATGTTTTTGCAAATTGATATAAATTAAAGGGCAAATATTTATTCAGCTCCATCAAATTTTTCATTGTTTCATCAAATTTTGCTGGAGAGCCGATTGCAACAACACCTTTAAAATCATTTGCATATGCATATGCGAGCATTCCGCCCATGCTGTGCCCGATCCAGAAAATATCCTTTTTGCATATGTTTTTAACATAGTTTATTGCAGATGGAACATCTTGCTCAACATACGTATCGAATGTCCAGTCATATTTAAATGGCTGAGTAAAAGGAGAGTAACTTCTTTTATATCCTCTTCCCCTTCCTCTCAGTTCCAAAAGCCAAACATCAAATTTCTTTTTAGAAAGATATCTCGCCAGACTATATTTATCATTTAAATCTAGGCTAAATCTATTGGCAAGAAGCCCATGACACATGATGACTGGTTGCTCTCCTCCTTCATATCTCCATAATGCAATTTTCCAGCCGGCTCCTGCATCTACTCTGTGCAATTCAGCTTTCATTAGACTATATAGCTGAAAAAGTATTAAAATTTTCTTTAATTTAATTAAAAAATTTTTTAACAAATTTAAATTTGATTTTAAATCTTTTCGGAGGCAAGGGATAATCTTCCTACTAAAGAACTATAAACTTCGATTATTTTGTCGGCGACTTTTTCCCATGCATATTTTTCTTCTGCTACCTTTCTACCTTCCTTTGCCAATTTACTCCTTAAATCTTTATTCTCCAATACCGTGATTATTGCTTTTGCCAGCTCTTTTGAATTCCCTGGCTCAACCAGCAGACCATATTCCCCATTTTCAAGTACCTCAGCAATCCCACCAACATTCGATGCAACAATCGGCAAACCAGATGCCATTGCCTCCAGAAGTACAATGCCGAATGATTCCCCTGTTATCGATGGTAAGACAAAAACATCTGCAGAATTATAAAGATAGAATAAAACATTTTCCTCCACAAACCCTAAAAATTCCACATTCTTCTCTATGCCTAAAATAGATGTCATGGTTTTCAAAAATGGCAAAAGATTTCCTTTGCCAGCAATATAAAGTTTTGCATGAGGATATTTTTCGACGATTTTTTTCATTGAAGTTATTAAAGTATCCAACCCTTTTTTAGGAACCAATCTACCAACATATAAAATAATGGGACTCCCATTTACCCCCGCTTTTTTTCTCGCATAGCTTCTCGCTCTAGGCTTAAATTTTTCAATAGAAACTCCGTTCGGTATTACTATTGCTTCTTTATTGGTAAAATATGAAATAAATTTTTTAGCTGCATTGCTGACTGCAATGATTTTATTTGCCTTCGAAATCGTTAATCTGTATCTAGGATAAACATAGCTTATAAATTGCCAGAAATATTCATAATCTGGAAAAAATGAAACAGTGTGAGTTGTCAGTATGCTTGGAATATTAAATTTTGAAGCTATAGAGAGGCTAAGCAAAGATAGCCTTGAGAAAGCATGATGAGCATGTACGATATCAAAATCTTCTATGCATTTCTTCATTCTTTTTGTCGCTAATGGAGAAATATTGGTTTTGAAAATGGGTTCTTTAAAGCCATCTATTTTGAAAATTTTTATATTACGAGGATCATCAATTATCTTTTGTGGCTTGTTAGTAACAATGGTCACATCTACACCTTTTTTATCCAAAGCATTTGCCAACTCCCTTACATGTTTTGCTACTCCTCCAGCATGTTCATCGAACCATTCAACAACCAAGCCCACTTTCATCAGGAGTAACATGCCTCCAAAACATTTATATCCTTCTATTTTTTTATGACATAAAAATTTCATATGTATGAAAAAAAGAGTTCAGAGGTAAAAAATGGATAGAGTAGATGTTTTGCTAACATGCGATAGAACATTAATGAGCAATCATCATGGCAAAGAATTTTTAGGATTTGGCACTAGCGCACCTCCAAACTGGCTTCCAGAATGGCTATTCCGTTATCTTTTCTTTCCCAAGATAAAGAAAGTGAATGGTCTGCCCTGGCAGGCTCCATATGGATTAAGAAAAATAGAGGCAAAATTAATTGATGAAGGTATAGATGCTTTGGTTGTTGATCCAGATGATCTGGCAAAATATAGGGCAAAGATTATTGGCATATATGTCATGGATCCTTTTGGCTGGGGTCCATCATCGACAACTTTCGCAGGAGTGATGAAAACTGGGGAGCCATACCTAGCGAAATATTTTAAAAAATTATTACAGAGCAAAGGCTATAAGAAATTAAAAGAAGAAGGGGCAAAAACAATTGTTGGTGGACCAGGAACATGGCAGTTTCGTTATAAGTCAGAGTTTCTTGATGAATATGGCATAGATTGCGTTTTTAATGGCGAAGGCGAGATGGCAGTTGATTTAATAAGAGATGCCTTAAATGGAAAGAAACTGCCAAGATTTCATGATGAATATGGTGCACCCAGCTTAAAGGAAATTCCCACAATAAGGAAAGCTTCTGTAAATGGGTTAATAGAAATAGGCAGAGGTTGCCCACGTGGCTGTAAATTTTGCTCTGTAACTCTTCGCCCCTTAAGATGGTATCCATATGAAAAAATTGAAAAGGAGATGAAGGTGAATGTTGAAGCTGGGGTTAAAGGAGGAATTTTGCATGCAGAAGATGTTTTATTATATGGGCAGAGAGGAGTTATACCCAATGAGGAAAAAATAGTAAAGTTAAATGAGATGGCAAAAAAATACTATAATATCATTTCATGGAGTCATGCATCTTTTGCTGCTGTAGCTGCAAAGCCAAAAATAATTGAAAAATGCTCGGAAATAATATGCGACGAAAAACAGAAATGGTGGGGGGCAGAAATGGGAATCGAAACAGGCTCGCCTGAACTCATTAAAAAAGCAATGCCAGCAAAGGCAAAGCCATTCAAGCCCGAGCAATACCCAGAAATTGTTAAAGAAGCAGCAGGTATAATGACTGATAATAATCTCATACCTGCATGCACTTTAATAACTGGATTGCCAGAAGAAACCGAGAATGATGTCATAAAAACAATAGAGCTTATGGATGATTTAAAGGATTTTAAGAGCGTTATCGTACCTCTCTTTTTTGTTCCAATGGGCAAGTTAAAGAATGAAGACTGGTTTAAGGAAGAAGAAATGAACGAGATGCAAAAAGAACTACTTATAAAATGCCTTCGCCATGATTTGAAATGGATTAACACAATAGCCAACGAATATTTTCAGGAAAGAAAAAGATGCGTTTTCCTAAAACCATTTTATGCCTTATTCGTAAAAATTATTGAGTGGCAGGGGAGGAAAAAAGGGGTGCTGGAATGATGAAGAAGGAATTAAAAAAGAAGTGGATTCGTTTTGAAAGAAAGATAATAGATTTCATGCTCTTCAGCAATATCACAAAAAATATTTTTTCGAGCAAATTTTTCAGGCTATTGGTAAAAAAAATAGAAGAATTTAGAGAGAAAGAACTTTTAAAAGAAATTAAAAGGCATCCTCTTCCCAAACATGTTGCAATAATTATGGACGGAAACAGGAGATTTGCAAAGGAAATGAAAATGGATATCTGTGAAGGGCATAAAAGAGGTGCCGATAGAGTGGAAGAGATTCTGGAAATATGCAGAGAATTGGATATAAAGGTGCTTACGGTCTATGCTTTTTCCGTGGAAAATTTTAGAAGGGCAAGAGAAGAAGTTACAGAACTTATGGACTTATTCTTTAAAAAATTTGATGAATTGCTTAGAGATGAAAGAATACACAAATATGGAATAAGAGTTAGAATTATTGGCGATCTTGATTTTCTGCCAGAAAAAATCAGGAAGAAGGCAGAGGAACTCATGAAGGCAACTGATAGCTATTCAAATTATATCTTCAATATTGCTATGGCTTATGGAGGGAGGGATGAAATAACGGAAGCAACGAAAAAAATTATGGAAAAAGTGAAGGCAGGAAAATTAAAGCCAGAAGAAATAGATGAATCTACCATATCTTCTCATCTTTATACACACGGATTGCCCGACCCAGACATACTAATAAGAACCTCAGGAGAAGAAAGATTGTCAAATTTTTTGTTGTGGCAATCTGCAAATTCGTTGCTTTGTTTCTATGATGTATACTGGCCAAGTTTTCGAAAGAGAGATTTCCTAAAAACAATCAAAATGTATCAGAGGAGAAGAAATGAATTACAGCATCTTGAGTAGAATTCTCTTCTTATTCGCCTTTATATTTACAGCCATATATTTTATCATGAAGCAGATTGGCAAAAACAGATTCTTAGGGATAATCATTTCCCTGTTATTTCTTTTTCTTATTCATCTGATGATGGAAAATAAAAAATAACCAGAATTTTTAAAAAAATTCATGCCTACGTGTTTATTCCTTTATTCCTATTGCATAAAACTGTGGGAAGAAGTTGAACTCTATTCCATCTTCAATTGATTTTAAATAATGCTTCTCCCATTTTTTTATATCTTTATCTTTTAAGCCTTCCCTTCTCAAAGCATTCCAATAAAAATCCCTTGCCTTCATATATGATTGTTTATCTTCCTCACAGCTCCATATTCTCAAGTTGCCTAGGCCAACTTCCGTCTTCAGCCCTGCGTTAACAAACAACATTCTGAGTTTTCTTCCTATGTATGGGTCTCCTCCTCTATTTTTTATTGCTCTTCCAGCAAAAATTTCATCAACATCTGGATAAGGGGGCCAATGAATTTTTCCACCAAAATCTGGCTCTAGGCTATCAACAACCTTTCCACCTTTTTTCACAACCCTTGCCATCTCATTTACAACTTGCTGTGGATTTTCTGTCCACATCAATAAAAGATTGCATATTGCTATGTCAAATGTATTATCTTTAAATGGAAGTGAATGAGCATCGCCCAAACAAAGCTGTATGTTTCTCACTCCAAAAAGCATTTTCTTTGCTATATTTAGCATGTCCTCTGAATCATCTATTGCAATAACCATTCCATTTGTATGATAGCAGATATCTTTTGTAACAGCTCCATTTCCGTATCCAACATCAAGTATGAGTTTTGCATCTTTCAGTCCTGATTTAATATATATTGGATGTCTTTCCTCTGCTGTTTCCAGAGCCTGCTGTTCAAGTTTTCGGATGAAATGCTCAAGTTCTTCTTTACTCCTGTTGTGTGGCACATTGGAAAATTGAATTGTTATAAATAGATTTTTTGATAAATGATTTTATTTTGATTATGCATTCCAATTGATGATATGCATTGTTATTTCAAAAGAAGATGTTGCAAGCGTTAAAATTGGCAAACAACTTCTTTCCATGAAAAAATGGAAAAAGAAGGGGAGGTTTTATTTAAATGATGATTTTTTAATTTATTTCATAAATGATTTGCATATTTATCATGATAATATTGATGAAGAAATAGAAAAATTTGGATATTCTCCTTCAACAATAATTTTTGCATCCCGTCATGCATCTAAGGCAAAGAAAAAAACTCTGAGCGTTCATGCAATAGGAAATTTCAGAAAAGCTGAATATGGCGGAATTGACAAAGAGCTGGTTAAATGCAATCCCCTGTTAATGAGAAACGCTCTCAATCTTCTAAAAGAAAAAAATCTTGAAGAATATGAAGTTTGTTATGAAGCTACACATCATGGTCCTTATTTAAAAAAACCCTGTTTTTTTATTGAAGTTGGAAGCACAGAAAAGGAATGGAGAGATGAGAGGGCATGCAGAACAATAGCAGAAACAATTTTGAATGTTGAGGAAGAAAAATATGAAGTTGCAATAGGAATAGGAGGAGGACATTATGCCCCACGCTTTACAGATATTGCTCTGGGAAGGAACATAGCATTTGGACACATAACAGCTAAATATGCAGTGGAGCATTTAAATGAAAAAATGATTGATAAAATGCTTACTGCAACTCCAGGATGCAAAAAAGCATATTTTCATGGAAATTATGAAAAAATAGAGGAAATGCTAAGGAAGAGAGAAATATCTATAAATTGATTTTTTTGTTATGCCAGTATATCATTATTCCGAGAAGAAAAAGAAAGAATGCAGTTGTTAATGAAACAATTCCCACATCAAAATTTCCGCTGTAAAAGTTTATTATTCCTATAAAAAGGAAAAAGAAAGAGATAAATAGAGGAATTAAAACATCTCTTTTCATTCTGGTAACAAAATAAAATTTTACCAATTCTTCTTCCTCAGAATATTTCTGATACAATTTCAAGTTAAAGATGCTGATAATCAGAAACAAAATACCTGATGCAAGTACAAAATAACCAATTATTCTTTCCTTCATGAAAGCAATTACTCCCCAAATTATGGTTATAATGGTTATACAAAACAGAGAAATTATTCCAAATTTAAGAAATGAATGAAATTTCATTTTAGTATATTATCCTGAAACTTTTCTCTCCTTTTGGCTTTTCATATTTTACTTCAATTCCATCAACTCTCGCTAAAGGAGGACCATGACGACACCATTCTATCATTTTCTCTACTTTTTCATCTTCTCCCTCAAAAACTGCTTCAACGCTTCCGTCTGGCATATTGCAAACCCATCCGACTACGCCTATTTTCTCTGCCATTTCCTTTGTGTTTGCTCTGAACCAAACGCCTTGCACTCTTCCATATATTTTAACGCTGGCTCTTTTCATGATTTGTTAATTCAATTTAAAATATAAAGTTTAAATAACAGTATTCATATAAAAATGAATGATTGGTTTGCTCACTTCAAACTTCACGCTTTACCATGATGTAATAGATATACTTAGGAGGAGGGAAATTCCTTTTTTCTCTCTGGATTTCAGCAGTAAAATTCCACCGGAAATTGACATAGTAATAACATCTGAAGAAGATGCAGATGCAATTGATTTTGATAAAAAAATTGTTTGCAGAGAAAACTGCAACCTTGAAACTCTCATTGACAAAGCAGAAATGATGTGTTATGGAGAAAATATAAAAATAATATTTGGTATAGACCCAGGAGACAATATAGGAATTGCAATTTTTGGAAATGAAAAATTCATAAGAAGTTTTGTTGCAAAATCTCCTGAACAGGCATCTGAATTTATAAAAGAATATATAGAGGAGATGGACGCAAATGAAGTTATAGTTAGAATAGGAAATGGTGCAAGATTGGTGAGAAACAGAATAATAAATTTTCTGATTAATGAAAATTTAAAAATAGAGATTGTTGATGAATCAACAATTCCATGCATGGATGATGATGCAATGGATGCATTTAAAATAGCAATGGCAAAGGGAAATGAAATAAAAAGAGGTTTTTCTGTTGAACCGAAAGAAGGAGAAATCAGAGAAATGCAGAGATTGAGCAGAATAAAAAGCAAAAACATAACAATATCAAAAAAACTTGCAAAAAAAGTTTTGACTGGAGAGATAGCACTTGAAGATGCAATAGAAATGCAGAAAAACAAAAATCAGGAATAACTCCACTTCTCTGGCAATCTTCCCTCTCTTTTATAATACTTAACCAATCTGTTTATTTTCACCTCAGTTAACTGCAACCTTCTCTTATTATGCAAATCCTTTTTATTTTCAGAGAGGTGTTTTATTAAATTTACTCTTTTATCGAGCAAATTACTCAAATCTTCTGGTATTTCTGGAAGCAAATCATGTTCTTCAAGAACTTTTGTTATTTTCTTGCCGAGAGCTGATTTAACATCTGGAACTCCATATGAATCCCTCAAAATTAAACCAATTGTTGCTGGAGGTTTTCCTTCCTCTGCCATTTTAACTATCAACTCCTCTATTTCCTCTGGTTTCAAGCTCCATTCTGGATGCTCTCTTTCCACAGGATATCTTGAGCCAGATTTACCTCTTTTTCTTGCATGTATTCTTGCCATTGAGTGGAAATAATCTTTTAATATATAAATATTGCAGAAGAACATAATTATTACTTTTCTGAAATAATTTTCCCTAAGTGGTGTTATATATTTTATCGTGCGAGCAGAAGAAAGAAGGGAGGGTAGCAGGATGCAATTAAAAAGCAGAAACATTCATTTTTTGTTGAAGAAAAATTTAAAGATAGAGAAATTATATAAAATAGAATGGCAATAAAACCACTGAATAATTTTACTGCTGGTGCAACAGATTATAAACTGTCAAGAAGCGATATCGAGGTTATTCTTAAAAAAGCTGCTGATTTGATTAGGACAAGGGTTGATTACAAATTCATCCTTATCCTGCTTTTCCTTAAGAGAATAAGTGACAAGTGGGAAATGGAATATAAGCAGGCATATGAAGAAGCTATAAAAGATGGATTAAGCGAGGAAGAGGCAAGGCAGGAAGCAAAGCATCAGGACTGGCATACTTTCAATTTGCCGGAAGAATTTTTATGGGAAAATATAAGGAAAAATGTCGCTACTTTGCCCGAAACGCTATCTAAAGCATTAAAGAAAATTGCAGAATTAAATCCAGATTTGCAGAATGTTGTTGATAGCGTTGATTTCATTCAATTTACTTCAAATAGAGAAAATCTGGAAATTTTACGCCAACTCATCGAGCTATTCAGTGAGAAAAAGTTAAGCCATGTCTCGCCAGATATTTTAGGAGATGCTTATGAATGGGTTCTTCGCTATTTTGCTCCTCAAAAAGCAAAAGAAGGAGAAGTTTACACTCCTCGGGAGGTAATAAAACTGATGGTAGAAATTTTGGATCCAAAGCCAGGAGAAGCAGTTTATGATCCAGCTTGTGGTTCAGGAGGTATGCTTATTGTTTCATATGATCATGTTAAAGAGAAATTTGGAAAAGAAGAAGCAGAGAAGCTATTTTTATATGGACAGGAAGCGAATTTAACCACCTACGCTCTCTGCAAAATGAATTTATACATTCATGATATAATGAATCATCATATTGCCCATGGCGATACCTTACTTTTCCCAAAATTCAAGGAAAAGAAATTCGATGTATGCATAACAAATCCTCCATGGAATCAGGATGGTTACGATGAGGCGACGCTTAAAAAAGGAGAGTTATGGAAACAACGCTTTAAATATGGTTTTACTCCTCGCCAGTCAGCAGATTGGGCATGGATTCAACACATGTTATATTTCGCCAAAGAAAATGGCAGGA
The DNA here is from genome assembly GCA_011052825.1 of Thermoplasmatales archaeon. Taxonomy (GTDB): domain Archaea; phylum Thermoplasmatota; class E2; order UBA202; family JdFR-43; genus DRIF01. The sequence goes on along the minus strand of DRIF01000195.1, from coordinate 11,252 downwards.
TAGGCATAGTGATAGACAATGGTTGTTTGTTTAGAGGAGGCAAAGAAAAGGCAATAAGAAGAAGCATTGTTGAGCAAGATTTAATAGATTGCGTAATTCTCCTTCCAGAAAAATTGTTTTACAACACAGGAGCACCAGGAGCAATAATTATTTTCAATAAAAACAAGCCAGAAGAAAGAAAAGGAAAAATTTTGTTCATAAATGCAAGCCAAGAATATGAACAGCATCCAGAAGTAAGAAAACTCAATCGCTTAGGCGAAGAGCACATAAAAAAGATTTCCCAAGCTTACCACAACTTCACAGAAACAGAAGGATTTTCCCGAGCCATTCCCATAGATGAAATAAAAGAAAACGACTACAACCTCAACGTCACTCTCTACATCTTCCCCGAAGAAGAAATAGAAGAAATCGACGTAACCAAAGAATGGGAAGAGCTAAGAAAAATTGAGGAAGAGATAAAGAAGGTAGAAGGGAAAATAGGAAGATATTTGAGGGAGGTTGGATAAATGGATGCTGTATCAATGATTTCATCAATAATTGGTGCTTCGGGAGGGATAAGTGGTTGGATTCTTGCATGGTTTTATTGGAAAAAATTCAAAAGAAAAATAAAAGTTATACCTCTTCACTCATGGTATGGAAAATTCAAGGAACTTTATATTGATAACAAGGGTGATTTTAAGATAGCAGAAATAGTAGAGGGAAAGAAAGACGAAAACAAAATTTTAACGGAGATAAATCTGTTGATTGTTAACGACGGAGAAATTAGTATTTCACTTACAGATGCTATTGCAATGGCAAAGTATTCTAAAGATAAGTTACCAACTCTGGGATACACTCAAGCGGTATTTGATACTTATCCGTTAAATGCAAATTATGTTTTACCCTTCATCGTAAAGCCTCATGAGGCAAAAAGACTTCAACTATTTTACGAATTCAAGAATATAAATACCGATTTTCTTGAAAGAATGGGAATTGCAAGATTTGGAGGATGGTTAGGTGGAAGGGTGCCAATAGTAATAGCTGATGAACGCGAGAAAGACAAAATGTGGAATATACTTCCTCTCCAAGTTTTTCTGCTGCTAAGCATAGATGCTGAGGATACTGAAAATGTTTATGTTCCTGTATTCCCAGAGAACTATGAAGCAAAACAAAAGCTAACTACATTAGATGTCATACAAATAGAAGAGACAAAGAGAAAATTTTGGGAGGAGCAAAATAAATGAAAAAGATAGATAAATGGTCCATGATAATAAAAACCTCTAAAAGATTAGAAAGTGGAGGATAGTTTAGGAGGAAATAGAATGGAAACAGTGGAGATAAAAATATACGCTGACGAACAAACGAACCCAAATTTTATATGTTTAGGGGTTTTATTTCTACCCATAGACAAGAGAAAGAAATTATTACAACACCTCATCAATATTCGTTGTTTATTTAAAAAAAGCAATAAATGGTATTGGAATTATTCAGATTGTCCTTTTAAAAACGAATGTAGAGAAGAGTGGCACAAACTAAATAATTCAGAGATCCATTGGAAAGATTTAAGGGACAGCAGAAGCAGTGCAGCAATTAAAAGAATATCAAAAAATTGGTTAGAATTTTTAATTAAAAATAACAAGAGAGACATGGGCCTTATATATTTCAACTTACTCTATATAGAACTTGATAAATTAGATATATCTAGATTCGGTTCGAAGAAGGAACATGAAAACATCTATAATAAATTTTTTAGGACCAATTTACTATATGGAATAAAAACATTTTTTGGGAATTTTAGCAAAGTCATAATAAAAAGAGTATATCATGATGAGGCAAGTGTTCGAAAGCATAAATATTTTCCGTATTTAAATCTAAAGAAACTAGAAGGATTAAACTATGATAAAATAACGGTTGAAGATTATAATGTGAAATTTTTGAATTCAGACCATAGAACATATCTCAATGGAAATAGAAATTTTGTAGATGATTGTCAACTCCTTCAATTTATTGATTTAATTATTGGTGCTACAACCCAAAATATATTCTATCTCTCTAACGACATTTTTAAAAAAGAATTAGCTATGATAATTAGACCGTTAGTAGAGAGACTATTAGAGAGACCGAAAAACAAGAACAGTTCTTATCATTATTATAAGAAGCAACATATTGGAGTTTTCCCAAAATATAAGATAGATAGGGCTGTAAAAAAAATGTATAGATTAAATGGAACTTTAATGGAGACTTTTAGTAAAGATCTGTTTTATACCAATAAAAAATTAAAGATGCCAGAATTTGATCCACAACAGAAAACGTTATCTAACAATTTTTGGGTGAAAAATGATTCAACTTAAACAAACCCCGATAGGCAAAATCCCCAAAGACTGGGAAGTGGTGAGATTAAAAAATATTTGCACTAAAATAACAGATGGAACCCATAGAACCCCAAAATATGTTGAAAAAGGTATCCCATTCATTTCGACTCAGAATATCAAACCATTCTGTAAAGGCTTTGATTTTTCTCAATATAGAAAATACATCTCATTGGAGGAACATAAGGAGTTAACCAAAAGGTGTAAACCAGAGAAAGGAGATCTTCTTATTTCTAAATGTGGCACAATAGGAAGAACAAAGATAGTGGATGTAGATTATGAGTTTAGTATCTTTGTTGGGCTGGCTTTACTAAAACTCAATAAGAAAAAAGTTTGTGGAAAGTTTCTGGAACAGCTATTAAATTTTGAACCCTTTATCAGAAGAATGGAGGTAGCATCACCAGGTTCTACTAGAAAAACGCTAACAATTAGTGCTATTAAAAATCTCCTTATCCCTCTCCCTCCTCTCCCCGAACAAAAAGCCATTGCCAAAATTCTTTCTACAGTGGACAAGGCAATACAAAAGGTAGATGAAGCTATAGCCAAAACAGAAAGACTGAAAAAGGGATTGATGCAAAAATTGCTCACAAAAGGCATAGGGCACAAGGAATTTAAGTATAGCAAGGAGTTAGGTTGCGAAATTCCGAGAGAGTGGACAGTCCTCACGTTATCAGAAATGATTGAAAAGAAATATATACTTTCACATATGGATGGAAATCATGGTGAATTATATCCGAGACAACATGAATTTGTTGATAAAGGCATACCATATATTAATGCAAATCAGTTAGTTAATGGAAAAGTTGATCTGAATAAGTCCAAATATATATCTAAAGAAAAAGCTAATCAATTAAGAAAGGGGTTTGCAAAAAATGGAGACATATTATTTGCCCATAATGCTACTGTGGGTCCAGTTGGAATATTGGAAACTAAATTAGATTACGTTGTATTAAGTACGACTCTAACTTACTATAGGTGCAACCCTGAGTTTCTCTTTAATTATTATTTAATGTATTATATGCAAAGTAAACATTTTCAAAATCAGTTGAGGAGGATTATGGGGCAAAGTACAAGGAATCAGGTACCGATTACAACACAAAGAAAACTTTTTTTTATTATTCCGGATATGGAAGAACAACAAAAAATCGCAGAAATTCTTTCTACAGTAGATAAAAAGCTGGAGTTGGAAAAGAAGAGAAAAGAAAAACTAGAAAGGATAAAGAAGGGGCTTATGAATGATTTGTTGACTGGGAAGAAAAGAGTGAATGTGGAAAAGGTGTCGAATGAGGTGAAAAATGATATGTGAATATGTGTTGTGTGGTATTTTATTTGGATGGGTTGTTATTTCTCTATATATTTTTGGTAAAAATGGAAAAAAGGATGAAGCAAAAATAAAAGATACATTCTATAATAGATTGAAGTACTATCGAATATATTATCACGATCCATGGAAATTGACGACGGTATTTATCTCGGTATTTTTCTTTATAGTGTGCTTGTTATGGATTTTTAATGTTTTTCCTATACAGGCGGAAAATGCCAATAGTTTCTTTGATAAGATTGCCACCATTTCGGCTACAATCTTTATCATTTTAGTCACTTTATTGGTTTTAACTGTACAAATTTCTGTCCAGAGATATACATTAGATTTTCATAGAAGAATTCTTTTAAACGGTTGGTTCCTTGTTTACATTAGTCTTTTTATGTTTTCGATATTCTTCCCTCTTTACGCATCTGGGATAAACATGGAATTAGATGATGTAGCAACACTATCCTTTGTATTGATGATGTTTTGCATCATTCTTATAATTCCTCTCTTTAGTTGGGCAATGAAGAAGACTTTCATGGTTAGACATTTAGAAGAGGAATATAATAGACTGCTATATAATTTATCAGCCAATAATAAAGATTGGATAAGATGGCAATTTCAGGAGATTTGTAGCATATCGTTGTTGGCTATAGAAAATAATGCATGGACGGTATTTACCGATGGAGTTGAATATCTGTGGAAAGCATGGTTAAAAATAAATGATAAACCTGTTGAAGATGATTTTTCGATAAAGGATAGAATGATGATATTTTGGAAAAGGCTTCTTAAAATGGAAGAAGAATTTCCCAATAAATTTGTTGAAATTGGTAAAAAGAAAATAGAAAATTCAATTGAGGAGGGCGAGCAAACATCAAAGGAGAAAATAGATATATTTAGAGAATTTGGAAATATAGCAGACAAGGAAAATAAGCCAGATATAGCGGGTAAGTGCAATAAAATATATAGCCAACTAATAGAAGTAAAGAATTCATAAGAACTTATGGATCAGAATGTAAAGATAAGAGTGGCGACTGTTTATGCGTAAATACTAAAAAATATCAAAAAATTCCCTTTCAGAGAAAAAATTTTCAGGGGGTAAAGTGACTAAATATATTTACATAGATGAAAGCGGAGATATGGGAGAGAAAGGATCAAGACATATAGTTATAGCTGCAGTAATTGTTGATGATCAACATCCTTTGAAAAGAATAATTAAGAATATGCGCAGACATAAATTTAAGAAAGAGCTTAAAAAGGCAACAGAAATAAAGGCAAATAAATCATCACCTCAGATTATAATCATATGTTGGAAAAATTAAATGAGCTTAATGTCCAAATTATTTGTGTGGTATTTGAAAAGAAAAAGCTTTTCAATAAGTTTCCAAAAACCGACAAAAATAAGCTATATAACTATGTTGCGGGAAAACTTGCAGAATATATTAAATTAGTTAACACAAACTTGGAAATAAGGATAGATAAATCAAAAGGAAAGCAAGTTTTTAGAGAAGATTTTAATAAATATTTTAAAGAAAAATTAATGAGCGAAAGTAAAAAGAGAGTTAGAATCCATCATAGTTATTCACATGCATGGTGTGGATTGCAATTTGCAGATATTGTTGCATGGGCATGTTTCCAAAAGTTCGAGCATAGGGATGACAGCTATATAACCTTACTCAATGAAAATAAAATAAAAATTTATTACGAAAATTAAGCAGAACCCGAAGGCACTAAAACGTGCACCTCAAGGTACACTGGCCTTCGGGACTTACCTGCTACAATATTAATATTTCCTGTGTATAAGAACGTTTCGCTTACATTTGGTAGGGTACAGAAATTATTTCTCATAAAATTCGTCTATTGACTTTCCTGTTTGCTTTGCAATAACTTTACGCTGAGGCAACGGATGTAGCTTTGCCATGATAATCCTTAATTTTTATAGTAACAGTTGTCAGTGTTGTTTCAATTTCTTCTAAATCCGGCTTGGGGGTATCTGGATCTTCTAAATATTCTCTTATTAAGTCTTTCATGTTTTCTTTAACTTCATCCTCTGTGACTCCTTGAGTAGCAATATCTAAAACAGGGCAACTTGCTACATACCATTTGCCCTCCCTGCTTATTATTATTGGCAAAGAAATAACATCCATACTTTCATAAAAAAATGTATAATAAATACTTTTGTATATCTTCGAAATAATGTTATTTTCCAAAATTATAATAAATTCTTTTTCAATCTTATTATGAGAATGCCTCTTCAAATTGAAAAAACAGCAGTGGAAGATTACATTGTTGATGGATTAGTTGAGCAGGGATGGCGATTTGTTCCTGCTGAGGAGTTGCAGAGAATTGATTTAGAAGAGCCATTGCTTATTGGAGATTTAACGAACGCTTTGAGGAGGATAAATGAAGGAATTGGGTTGGGCGAGGAGGAAATAAGGAAAGTAATAAATGAGTTGAAGTTGAGAGGCGCTGGAATAGAAGGAGTGAAGCAAATTCTGTATTTTCTGAAAAGTGGAGTGAGCATAAGATTTGAAAAAGAAAGGGTTGTGAAAAATGTTAAGCTGTTTGATTTTGAAGATGTTGGCAAGAATGAATTTATTGTTAGCAGGCAGGTAAGTTATAAAGGAAAAGAGACTATAAGAGTTGATATCATCCTTTATGTAAATGGGATTCCTCTTGTTATTATTGAATGTAAAAATCCTTTGGATATGTCGGTAAGCTGGTATGATGCATATAGGCAGATAAAATATTATGAAAAAAATGTGCCAGAGTTGTTTAAATATGTGCAGGTTGGAATAGCTGCAGAGCAAATTGCAAAGTATTTTCCGATTGTTAGATGGCTTGATAGTGTTAAAATTTATGAATGGAGAGAAGATGGCAAAGATTCTTTAAATTCAACTATAGGCATGCTTTCTCCTGATAAACTGCTCGACTTAATTCAAAACTTTATTTTCATAAGAGAAGAAAAAGGAAGGGCAACGAAAGTTATTGCAAGATATATGCAGTATAGGGCAGCAAATAAAATTGTGGGGAGAGTTTTAAATAATTTTAGAGGGAAAAAGGAACCAAATAAAGGACTTATATGGCACTGGCAGGGTTCTGGCAAGACATTAACAATGATTTTTGCAGCAAATAAGTTATATCATCTGCCAGAGTTAGAAAATCCAACCATATTTTTCATTGTGGATAGAAGAGAATTGGAAGAGCAGTTAAGGCAAGAATTTAATGCCTTGGATATACTAAAGTCAGAAGTTATAGGGTCAATAAGCCAGCTAAAAAGAATGATAAAACATGATGAAGGAAGAGGAAAAAGAGGAATATTCATTACGTTGGTTCATAAATTTAGCCCTCTGGAGTTAGATGAATTGCAGAAAGAATTGGAAGATTTATCGAAAACTCAAGAAACAATCATGGATAGGAAAAATATTATTGCTCTGATAGATGAAGGACATAGAAGCCAATATGGTTTGCTCGCTTCTCAAATGAGAAGAATCTTAAGAAATGCATTTTTCTTTGCTTTTACTGGTACACCATTAGCAAAGAAAGGAAGAGATACATATGAAGAGTTTAGCAATCCTCCATATGAAAGTTATCTCGACAAATATTTCATAGAAGATTCAATAAAAGATGGCTTCACTTTAAAAATTGTTTATCAGCCTCGTTTAGAAGATGAAGAAGGAATACATCTGGATAAAGAATTGCTCGAAGCTTTTCTTGAACAGGAATTTGAAGAATTACCAGAAGAAATAAGGAAAAGGGTAGAGGAAAAAGTTAGAAAGAAACTTAATAAAACTAGAGTGTTTTTGAAAAATCCGAAAAGGATAAGAAGAATTGCAGAAGATATAGCGAAACATTTCCAGGAAGAAGTGGATGGAAAATTTAAGGCGATGGTTGTTGCTGTTGACAGAGAAGCTTGCATTTTGTATAAGAGAGCTTTAGATAAATTACTGCCAGAAGAATATTCAGAAGTTGTTATGACATTTAATATGAAGGATCCCAAACCAATCCAAGAATATTTTGAAGAGCTGAGAGAAAGATATAAAGGAAAAGAAATAGAAGATATAAGGAAAGAGATTATAGATAAATTTAAGGAAGAAGAATTGCCAAAAATATTGATTGTTACAGATATGTTGCTAACTGGTTTTGATGCTCCTATACTACAAACAATGTATTTAGATAAGCCATTAAAAGAGCATCGCTTATTGCAAGCTATAGCAAGAACAAATCGTCCATATGAGGATGTTAAGGAAGCTGGTTTGATAATAGATTATATTGGATTGTTTAAAGAATTGGAAAAAGCATTTGAAATATATAGCAAGGAGGACATTAAAGGAGCTATTTATGACATTAATGAAATGAGAGAAGAGTTCGCTAATCTAATGAACAAGCTGTTAGCTATGTTTGAAGAACTTCCAGGGAATTACGAAACACTAACGCTAATGAAGGCATTCGAAATATTATCATCTGATGATAAAAAAGCAAAAGAATTTTTAAGAGGATACAGAAAACTAAGGAAACTCTTTGAGTTGTTGGGGCCAGATACAATAAAGGCAGAGTTATATCAGGAATACAGATGGATCTCTGGCATTTATGTGTATTACATAAGAATGGTCGATAGAAGAAAAGAAGAAATACATGATAATGTGAAAGAATATTTCAGAAGAACTGTAAACTATGTTTATGCAACTACAGAAATTGGCAGATTGAAAGAAAATTTGCTAATAATTGAGTTTGATGAGAATTATATTAAAAATTTGGAAGAAAGAGTTAAAAGCAAGGAAGAAAAAGCTGCCAACATTGTTTTCACCCTCAATAAATTTGTTTTGGTGGAGAGACATAAGAATCCTGTTTATGAAAGAGTGGTTGACAAAGTAGAAAGAATTGTGAAGATGTGGAAAGAGAAAAATAAAGATTTTGAAAAAATTTACGAAGAAGGAGTAAAAGTATGGAAAGAAATTCAAGAATTAAATGCAAGACAAAAGGAAATAGGACTTGATGAATTAGAATATTCTCTTTTGCTTGCCTTAGAGGAAAAAGTAGAAAAAGAGAATCTTATAAAAGATGTTAGGGAATTGATGAATAAAATAAAAGAGCATATGTTTCCAAATTGGTTTGTTCAGCAAACAGCAAGAAAAAATATTGGGAAAGAAATTAGAAAGTTTTTAAGAAGGTATGAATTGGGTATGGAAAAAAGAGAAGAATTGTATAAAAAATTGATGGAAAGTGTAGAAAACTATGGCACTAGTTAAAATTTATGACAGAGAAATAGAGTACGAAGTTAGTTATCGCAATGTGAAATACCCTAGGCTCGAATTTAAAACAGGAAAATTGCTTTTAGTTTTACCAAAAAATTATGGGAATGAAAAGAAAATTATTGATAAACATAAAGATTGGATATATAGAAAAAGCCTTATTATAGAAGAAGCTAAAAGAAAAGCAAAGAAAAAGAGAATCGAAAATCGAAATGAAGAAGAATTAAGAAATATCATTAAAAAATTGGTTAAAAAGTTTTCAGATGACTTGGGAGTAAAAGTAAACATAATTTATTTTAGGCGACTTAAATCTAAATGGGGGAGTTGCAGCAATAAGAGCAATTTATCTTTCAATACATTGCTCAAATATTTGCCATATGATTTGATAAAATATGTTGTATTTCATGAGATAACGCATTTAAAGGAAAGGAAACATAACAAAAAATTTTGGGAAATAATGAGCAAGAAGTTTAGGGACTATGAAAAGAAGGAAAAGGACTTGCTGGCATACTGGTTTTTGATACAGGAAATAGAAAGGATGGAATGATTCACTTATACCTCAGTAATGCTACAACATGCCCGAGATTTTTTATTTCATCGCTGGAGATGAATTCCACTTTTGCATCTGTTCGTTCGGCAAATTCTATGATTTCTTCAATGACATCCACTTCTGAAGTTTTTCCATGGCAGTATGGGCAATCCTTTGCTGTTCCTTTTCCTACTGCCTGGCAATTCTCGCAAATCCATCCTCTGAGTTTGTAGCCTTTCTCTATTAATAGCAATTCTATTTGCCCGTTTCTTGATGCTTCAACGACCTCATCTACACCACAAACTCCTAAGCCATCTCTCAAAATTTCTTTCTTTAAATATTGCATTGTATCTCTTTTTTCTTCCATTTCTTTTTCAGCCATTACTGCCATGGATTCTTTAAATAAACCGTGCTCATCTTCTATGTCAACATCTATTATATCAACAACTTTTTCCTGCAACCTTTTTGGCAGTATTGACTTAAATTCATGTTTTGCCTGGCCAGGTCCAGCTATTATGATATTCTCGCTGGCATACTTTTCCAGCTCCTCCATCACTTCCACAAAAAATGCGTGTATGCTTCCTTTTCTCAGCCTCTGAAATCTTGCCTGAGACCATCCTCCTTTCTTGTGTTTATTCATGATGTATGCTGAGAGCCTTTTCTTTTCTGCTATCCTGCTGCATGAAACAGAAAAAATTCTGGCATGATTTGTATTGAGTAAAACAAGAGTAAATGATTCCCATGTATCTGTCAGCTCTGCTAACGGCCGGATATAAGGCGAGGAATCAACAATGAGTGCATTTTTTGTTTTAACAGGAATATCAACAACTTTGAGGTAGCCGTGCTTGTGAGACGCAAATATGGCAACATTGCCAGCAAATTTTTTCCCCAAAAATCTCTTTATTTCTTCCATCGTCTTCAAAAAGTTCTCCAGCTCCTCTCCCTTTAAAATCGCCATAACTGCCTCTTCTCTTCTATAAATAAACTTGTTATCCTTTCCATCAAAATAAAGGCTAACAAACGTATCCATGCTTTCTTCATCATATATAGAAGAAAGCTCTTTAATGGTTTCATCACATGCTTCCATATTTCGATAACGATTGCCACTTCTTAAGTTTATTGAATGAAAAATGGATGTGGTTGCTGTTGCAACATTTACATGAATGCAAGCTCAGTAAATGATAATGAAAGGGTATGCTGAGTCGCAATTCAAATGAAAATGACGATGCCACAACATTTTCTTCATTCTTCTTTCAGGATTGTGTTATCTTTATTTTTTTCTTCTTTTTAGAGGTTGTCGAAAAATTTCGTGAATTTTATATTCCCATCCCCCGTAGGAGGTACAGGGGATGGGAATGAGATTCTGGCAAAGATACGATACAAGACATAAATTAGGCAACATAAAAAATCTTTACTATTTTATTCTGGCAAAAGCAAGGAAACTTGGAAAACCATTTGATAGAAAAAGCAGGAGAGGAAGACCCTATGCTATCAATCCATATGAATATGTGGCTATATTTATCATTTCCACATTACTCGACTTAAGTTTGAGGGATAATGAATTTTTATCAGACTTATTATTTGGAAAGCATATTGATCATAGCACATTTGGAAAGGCATTTTCAAGAATTTCTTATCATTACTTCAAGAAATTACTTATTGCAGTTAGAAATGAAATAAACAACATCATTGGAAATGACTCTACTCCCATACTGATAGCTGATTCTACAGGTGTAAGAGTGGATAGATTATATGTCCCAGCTATAATAAAATGCAAATTGAAGAAGCGAAGGGTGGTAGATAAGCTAAATATTCTT
>DRIF01000194.1 GCA_011052825.1 Thermoplasmatales archaeon | reverse complement strand
TAATTTACAATATAACCATCTGAATCATAACTCATGCTAGCATTGAATAAAATGCTTTCATTTACATAGGCATAGTATGGACCATTTGTAATTGCATGAGGAGGCACATTTGAAACATTTATTTGTTTAGTTATGCTATCTGTAGCCCCATCATCATCTCTTACAACCAAAACAACATTATAAATTCCATCATCTGAATATTGATGAGTTGCACTCTCTCCATATGCAAAGCTTCCATCTCCAAAATCCCATGTATAATTTACAATATAACCATCTGAATCATAAGAAGAACTGGTGAATTGAATTAAATCTGCAGTTGTTGGATTTAATGGCATATAACTGAAGTTTGCAACAGGGAAATGAGTTACTGTAAAATTATAGATAGGAGAATGAGCAGAATTATTTGAGACGTCCTCCGCCCATATGAAGAAACTATAGTGACCAATATTAAATGAGAAATTCATATAAAATAAATCATTCAAAGAAAGCATTGTTTCATTTATACTCCCATTTGGAGTCGAAACATTTATTCTCGCTCTTTTCACTCCTCTGTTGTCATAAATGTTGCATGAAATGTTTAATTCTCCTGGAGGAGAAAATGTGTCAAAATTAACGTTTAAGATAGTTGGAGGAAGCGTGTCTATAATTTCAAATGAATAATTTGAAGAAACATTTTCATATCCATTTATATCGACAGTATAAATGTAGAATTCATGCAACCCCATTTCAAATGTTGAGTTATAGTAATAAATTCCATTTCCCTTTTCATCTGTTATGCCATTCATTTTTGTGCTTACATTGGAAAAATTTAACCATACATCTCCTACTGCTACATTATCATATACATAACATGAAATATTAACATTATATCCATATTGCTGAACAGGGGGCGTTATGCTTACATTTTCAATATGGGGTGGTTCAGGCGGGATGATGATGGTGAAATTTTTTAGGGCTGAAATGTTTGTGTTGTTGCTTGAATCGGCTGTATAAATGTAATAGTAGTATGTGCCTGGCTGGTCGCAATAAATTGAGTAATAGTATTTATTGCCGTTGTTATACAGACTGTCCTCTATTATGCTTCCATTTGGTAAGGAAATATTTACAATTGCTTTTGCCACTTCAACATCATCATATAAGTTGCAGGATATATTTACATATTCATATATTTCCTGTGGATTCGGATATGCAGTGAGATTTTCTATTACGGGAGGATATACATCCTCTACAGTTATTTGACGCATCGTGCTGTTGCTTTCATAATCATCATCAAGGACAGTTAAGGTGATATTGAATATACCATTCATTGAATATGAGTGTACAGGATTTTTATACTCTACTCTTCCCCCTTCAATCGTTGTTCCATCTCCAAAGTCCCATATCCAGTAAACGATGTCACCGTCTAAATCATATGATAAATCATTGAATTGAATTGTTTGTCCAACTATTGCATTTGGCGGGCTAAAACTAAAATTCACTCTCGGAATGACATTTGATATGAATAAATCTTTTTCAATGTAATCCCATGCTCCATCATTGTCATATATTGTCAAATTTACTGTATACACTGGAGGGCTATTTTGAGTGTATATATAAGTTACTTCTTCTCCATATGCATCTATTATTCCATCATTTTCAAAATCCCATGAATAGTTGGCTATGTAGCCATCAACATCAAAACTCATGCTCGCATTGAAAGTTATGTAATCCAAATCTGTTGGATTTGATGGAGTGTATGTAAAGTTTGCTGTTGGTTTGTATGCCACTGCAAATTTTTTAATAGATGATTTCTCTGAATTATTGTTTGTATCATTAGCCCATATGTAATAGTAGTAGACACCTTTTGTTGAAAATGAAATATTAAAATAATAAGAATCTGTTCCATTAATCCACATTAAACTATTATTTATATGCGAACCTTCTGGAGTTGTAATGTTTATGAAAGCAAAATTCACTTTAACATTGTCTATTATTGTGCATGTTATATTTATACTCCCATTTGGAATTTGGATTTGAGGAGATGCTTTTAAATCTATTATATCAGGAGGGAATATATCATAACCAGTATATGGTTGCATTAAAGGATAATAGTCATATCTTCCTCTTTCTGGGGGTTCAATTTGATATTTTGTATCTCCTATTCCATCTCCATCTTCATCTACTCCATTATAATTGTCCCAATAGTTTCCAACATTACTGTAATACCACTGATTAAAAATGCTGTCATCATACGCAGATATAACGTTTGTGATAAAGGTGTTGTAAAAAAATACGTTATATCTTGTATCGGAACCAAAATTTATACCCTGACTATTACTCACAAAAAAATTTTCTCTGATTGTAGAATTCCAGACACCCACTCCTATTAACCCGTATGAATTTTTGTAAAAAATGTTCATCATTAAAATATGCTCTCTTCCATTATACAGATTAATCCCACCGTGACAATTCGAGAGATTACAGTTTTTTATTATGCAATTCTCAACATTTTTTAATTCAATTCCGTAATATCCATCCTGTGAATTTCTTATTTCAAAGCCATCTATTTCCACATTATTTGCAGTAACACTTATTCCGTTTGCCTCATTCAAACATTCTATAACCGCTCTTTTATTTTCTCCTTTTAATTTCACTTCTTTATAAACTGTAACATGCTCATGATATATTCCTTCATGAACATAAATAGTGTCACCTCCACTAGCAGAATCTATTGCATCTTGTATACTGCTATAATCTGCAGGATTGTCATCATCGACAGTTATTATTGCTGGTTTAGCATTTTGAATTTCAAATAGTGATAAAACTAATGTGATTATGAGAAACCAGGTCATTCTTGTTTTTATTTTTTTTATATCCACCATTGTCTTGGACTCTCCAGTGGATACAAATCCTGAACTCCGTATGGTGGAATTGTATAATAGGTTTGATTTCCCAAATCACTCCAGTAATTTCCTTCTGTCCCAATATACCATGAATTATTTGCCAAATCATATGCCTGACTATTGTTATGAAGAGTGTTATTGATAAAATTATTTTTATATATGTCATTGGAAGTGCAATCTGAAGATGCAATATACGTTCCATATCCGTTTAATGTTATGTTGTTGTCGTGAATGAGATTATTTGTTGAAGTTTGATTGATGTATACTCCGTATGAATTATCCGTTATTATAGTAAATCTTATTTCATTATTTGCTGATGATTGAATGATATACATTCCATAGGAATTGTTCCAGATTGTGTTATACTCTATTTTATTATCACTTGAAGAATTTATACATATTCCAGCATTGCTATTATTCCATATGTTGTTATAGCTCAATGGATTATCGTAACCCTGTGAAGATGAACTTAAATGTATACCGTCTCCTCCGTTGAATGATATATTATTGTTTTCTATATCATTACTGTTAGATGAATAGAGGTATATTCCGTGTAAACTGTTATTATGGATAGAGTTTTCCTGCAATGTATTTGTATTCGATAAATTCAGATATATTCCACATTCATTTAAATAAACTTCATTTTGCTGGATCAAATTTATGCTTGATGAGACTAAACATATTCCACTCCAGTTATTTGAATATATTTCATTTTGTGTAACTTCATTATTTCCTGCAACAGCAGTTTTTGAACTCTCCAAATAGATTCCATTACGATTGTTAGAGTATACTGTATTATTCTCAATAGTAATGCCTGTTCCTCCTGACAAGGTGAGATGAACGCCGTTATAATTTTCGTATACTGTATTATTAATGATTCTAATATCATCACACGAGTAGAGAAATATGCCGTCATTAATGTTTGAGTAAATTTGATTTTCATTTACAATATTTCCAGAAGAGCTAAGCATCATTATACCATATTCTTGATTATTTCTTATTGTATTGTTTGTAAGATTGTTTATAGAAGATATTTGAATCTTTATTCCGTTTCCATTGTATTCTATGGTATTTCTTTGAGCATCATTTTCAGATGCGTAATTATTGAGATATATTCCTGCCACACTATTATTATGAATAGTATTGTTGAATATGTCATTAAAATTGCTTCTATAAATGTAAATACCATAAAAATTATTCCATATGGTATTGTTGATAATTGAGTTTTCATCTGAAAATGAAGATAGGCGTATACCATCCTGATTATTTGAATAGATTGTATTCCCCGTGATAATATTTCCCTTAGAGGATTCTATATATATGCCATATCTGTCATTTAAAGAGATATTGTTATTTATTATGCGATTTTCTCCCAAGAAAGTGATTAGAGACCGATATAAGTATATACCATCCATAGAATTATTTGAGATAGTATTTTCTTCAATGGTATTATTTTTAGAATTATATATGTAAACGCCAATATAATTGTTTTGGATACTGCTGGAATAAATAACATTAAAATCAGATGCTTCTATGAGATTTATCCCGTTTCCTGTATTATTATAGACTGCATTATTGCTCATAATATTACTGCTCGAAGAATACAAGCGTATGCCTTGTTGATTATGAGAGATTGTGTTTGTTACCATGTCGTTGTCACTCGCATTCTCTAATAAAATCCCGTAACCATTAAAGGAAATGGTATTTTCTCTCAAACTGTTTGAGTGGGAATAATCCTCAAGATAAATTCCAGCATTGGTATTATTGGTTATGGTGTTACTTAATAATGTGTTGTTGTTTGATATATCAAGGTGAATACCATTCGAGTTATTGTAGAGAGTGTTATTCTCTATGATATTCTGATTTGTAGATGAGACCAGATGAATGCCATCTCCACTATTGTTATGTATAGTATTATTGGAAACTCTGCAGGATTCCAGAGCCTCCATATATATTCCACCATTATCTGCATTATATATAGTGTTGTTTCTTATGAGTGTAAGACTCGAGCGATATAGATATATTCCCTCCTGAGTGGTGGAATGTATGGTATTATTGAATATTTTGTTACCCAAACTCCAACTTGCATAAATACCATGCTGAGCGTTTTGAATGTTGTTGTTTCGTATGGTATTATTATGGGAACTGAACAAATAAATTCCATTATTAGTAATACTTCCTGATAGATTGCAGTTTATTATAGTACATCGTGCAGCATTTTCGAGATAAAAACCATTCTGAACATTTTCTCCTTCTATGTTAAAGCCATCTATTCTTGCCCAATCTACAGTAATTTTTACCGCATATGAACCACCTACTCTGATAGTTGGATTATCTATGCCTATAATATTGACTGATTTATTCACTACAACATTTTCTTCATATATCTGTCCATCCGTACCAATAACATACACTGTTCCTCCAGGTGGAACAGCACCTATTCCTGCCTGTATGCTATCGAGATGATCTGGTTCATCAAGCCATCCTTCAGGTGGATCATTATTAACCCATACCTCTGTTGTATATCCTGCTCCCTCAGCAAGCCATAACAGTACATTCCTCAAATAATTTGTTCTACTCTCAGGTGTTATTTCATCTGCATTCAAATCAAAGCCCAGTATAATACTTCTATTTCTTCCTCTCTCTGCATCAATGGCAAAATATCCAGATGGCATACTTGATGTTGTGCCTTTTAAAACAACATCATCCAAGTAATAACCATCGTATCTCACGCTTCCATCACTATCCAAAAGCCATCTTATACGAATACTTTTTCCAGCATATGATGAAAGGTCATATGACTTGTATGTCCAACTCTCCTGATTTCCTGTGAATGAATCTATTGTTTGCCAGGTCCATGTGTCATCATCATATACCTGAAGATAAACATAGTCATATCCACTTTCTATCTCATACCAGTCATAGAATTCAAGAGTGACGGTTGTGTAATCATTTAAATCTATCCAACCTGTTCTTACATAGCAATAAGCATTATTATTATATCTATAATCAGAGCCACTCATATCAGTTCCATAACATCTACTTCCACTATGAGCATTGGCATATCCTGGTCCTCCTTTGCATATACCCCAATCCCATTCGTTTTGACTTCCACCAGTAACCCATCCGGGATTCGTTTCCATATCTTCATCAAATATTGTCTCCTCTGTTTGCTGTCCACTTCCTTGTAAAGAGTAGTTAAAAATTGGATCAGATTGTTTATTCAGCGTATATGCAGGGATTGGTGAAGTAATAGTAAGATTTGCTACCCCAGATTGTCCAGATGATGTATTAATGATTCCAGTAAGTGTACCTGTAATATAATAGGGTTCTCCTCTGAAATAATCTTCTCCTAGACGACCTGAAAATGGAACCCAATCAGGGTCATAATGAATTCCACCAGTTGGTTCAATCAATCCTACAACATTTCCAAGCCATATTTCGCTTGAACCTGCACCATTACCTGGATAATCCTGCAAATCTCTTGCTACATACGTCCCACAAAGTAACAAAGTTCCAGCAGTTACATTTCCTGTTAAATGTTCTGCAAGCTCATAAACATGGTCAGATGTGTCATCATATCCTTCAGTCATTGATGTACTCCACGTATTTGGGTCGCCATCCCAATTTGCATTTCCACCGTCACCTGGAAAATCTCCGCAGCTCCATATGACTATGTCAAACTGATTGATAACTGTATCAGTTATATTTTCTCCCCTTAAATCTTCAGAAGTATATTGGTCGTTTGTAAATGTCCACTGATCTATTGCTTTACCATAAGAATATTCTGAGTCAGGCATTATTGACTGACAAGCTGTAAGAAGATTGTCTATCCCACTATCCCATCCTATGGGTGTATTATCAACAAATAAAAATCTTGGAGGAGATGCACTTGCTGTTGGATATACTCTTATAGTTTTTGCATATGTGTCCCAACCACCATCATTGTCTGTCACATTAAGAACTATTGTATAATTTCCTGGTTCTGTAAACCTATGGCTTGCTGTGGAACCATAAGCATCTATTATGCTATTATTATCAAAGTCCCATGACCAGTTGACTATTGTTCCATCCTTATCATAGGAATAAGGAATCCCACCATCAAAGTAAATTGTTCTTGAGGTTGTCACATTTGCAGGACTGTAAGAAAAACCTGCCTGAGGACGTATATTTGGCACTATTACATTTCCTTCTATTACTGCCTGTCCGCCATTATCGTCTGTAACAATTAAAGTAACAGTATAATTCCCACTATGCTCATATGTATGGCTTGGATTTGGACTAGTTGATGTTCGTCCATCCCCAAAATTCCAGAAATACGATACAATTTCTCCATCAGGATCTGTAACATTGGATATAAAATCTACAGTTCCATCTATGCTTGGGTCTATATACCATTCAAAATCTCCTTGGGGTGGTAAGTTTCCACTAACAACGAGAGGAGGAGGAACATCATAGCCAGTTCCTGTAATTGCAGTGCCTATTTGGCCTTCATCATCAATAACGGTTAGTGTAACATTGTATGTTCCTTCTGTGGTATATTTATGAACTACAACAACTCCATAACCATCTATTGTGCCATCGCTGTTAAAATCCCATTTATAGGTAACTATACTCCCTCCATCTGGGTCATAACTCTGGCTTGCATTAAATATAACAATCTCTTGTATTTTTGGGTCAAATGGAGCATATGTAAATATAGCTACGGGGGGGACAATGTTGACTATACCTGTTTTTATCACGCCAGATAGAACTACTGAATTGCTTTCTTCATCTATTACAACTGCACTTATCTGCCATCTTGTTATATTCCCAAAAGCTCCTGTTGCATTTATATCAATATATTCCCCAATATTCCATTTTTTATTTCCGTCATCATTAAAAGTTGCATATTGACCAATAAGTTCTCCGTTAGAATTGAAGGAATACGAAACGCTATCCGCTTCTCCTTTCCATATTGTAATTCTAACCTTTTCCAGTTTTAGTTCATCTCCTCCTTTATGCTCTATAATTATATGTTGCTCTTCATTAATCCCTGCAACTAAATTTAAATCTGGTGAAGGAGTGGAAGGAGAAGTGCTCGAAAATACGTATATCGCAAGAACTGAGAATGTGGCTACCGCTATAGCCAAGAGTAATATCGTGCCGATGATTTCCGACACTCCTTCATTTCCCAACTTTTTCATACTCTTCATTTATAAACACCTTTTTATCTCTTTCCTTTATTTTGCTAACCTTTTGCTAACAATCTAATTAAACCATTTGTAGTATATAAATCTTTTGCTCATGCGATATTCCTAACATTTCGTGATATTTTTAAACCCCTTTTCATTTTCTTTTTGGGATGGGAATGAAATGCCCATATTGTGGTGGAGAAGATATAGTAAAGGCTGGAAAAAGATACAATAAATATGTAGAAAAACAGTTATACAGATGTAATTCTTGTAGGAGAAGGTTTGTCGAAAGAGACGGTTTTGAACATATGAGCTATCCAAAAGAAATTATCCTTAAAACCCTTCATTT
>DRIF01000193.1 GCA_011052825.1 Thermoplasmatales archaeon | reverse complement strand
CGATCTCTATAACCTCTGGTATGTAATCTGATGGAATGAGAGTATAATCCTTGAACTTCTGAAACTGTAAGATCACCTGTTTGAGTATACCCCTAATTGTACTCTCCGTAGTATCAAACAATGGAGGCATATTGCTTATAGGATAACCTGTTAGAAAGAGATAGGTCATCTTGAGTATCTCCTCATCGCTTAATCTTCTCCTGTAGAACAACGTTCCATACCTCTGGTTGAATACCTTTCTACACGTGTTACATCTATACCTCTGTACCCCATTCCTTTGAAAACCATATTTTACCACATCACTTGAACTGCAATAGGGACATCTGGGAATATCCTTCTCTACTTCTTTTAGTTTAATAATGTCCTTCTGCATCCCATCCACCAAAAGAGAAATGCGTTGACCCTTTATAAATCAACTCTCAGTTGATGGGGTGCCTAATTTATCAACATTTAAAAAACAACCATTTATCTTCATCCTTAAATTTCACTAAGCAATATCTTCCCTTCAATTTTTTTCCATTTAAATAAAACGCAAATTTTCCCTCTTCCTTTTCATCCATTTCATATTCTCCTTTATCCCATATCTCCACTCTGCCCGCACCATACATGCCTTCTGGAATCTCTCCTTCAAAATCTGCATATCCAAGTTCATGGTCTTCTGTTGGTATGGCAAGTCTCTTTATCCCCTCTTTTCTGGGAGGAACTTTAGGAATAGCCCAGCTTTTAAGAACTCCATTCATCTCAAGTCTCAAATCATAATGCAATCTTCTGGCATAATGTTTT
This sequence comes from Thermoplasmatales archaeon, assembly GCA_011052825.1. Lineage (GTDB taxonomy): Archaea > Thermoplasmatota > E2 > UBA202 > JdFR-43 > DRIF01. The sequence continues at coordinate 12,811 of DRIF01000193.1, read as the reverse complement.
TGAATGACAAATATTGCCATTTTCTCTCTCCTTTTAAAAACTAAAAAGCATACCTTCATAAAATTTTTGGGTATTTATGTACTATCTCTCTCTTTCAGCAACAACATATTTTGTTTTCACAACTGCATCTGGATTTAATGAAATTGAATCTATGCCTTTATCAATCAAAAACTTCGCAAATTCTGGAAAATCAGAAGGCGCCTGCCCACATATGCCTATCTTCCTCCCATATTTTTTTGCAGTATCAATTACGCTTTCAATCATTTTTTTGACTGCCTCATTTCTTTCATCAAATAAATGAGATATTAAATCAGAATCTCTGTCTATTCCAAGAGTTAGCTGAGTTAAATCATTTGAACCAATTGAAAATCCATCAAATATTTTTGCAAATTCTTCAGCAAGTATAACATTTGAGGGCACTTCGCACATTACATAAACCTCTATATCTTCTCTTTTCAATCCAAAACTTTCCATTGTTTGTAGAACTTTCATTCCTTCTTCAGGAGTTCTACAGAATGGAATCATAACCTTAATATTTTTCAATCCCATCTCGTCTCTGCACTTTTTTATTGCTCTACACTCCAGACCAAATGCCTCTCTAAATTTTTCATCATAATAGCGCGAAGCACCTCTCCATCCAATCATTGGATTGTTTTCCACTGGCTCATATAAGTTGCCACCAATCAATTTTGCATATTCATTTGTTTTAAAATCTGAAAATCTAACAATAACATCATTTGGATAGAAAGCCGATGCTATTTTTGCTATTCCCATTGCAAGTTGTTCAACGTAAAATTCCTTCTTATTTTCATAAACAGATGTTCTTTTTTCTATCTCTTTTACAATTTCCCTTATTTTTTCCTCTCTTGCAGTTCTCAATTTTTCATATTCAACTAGAGCCATTGGATGAATTCCTATGTGAGAGTTAATGATAAATTCAATTCTTGCCAGACCAACGCCATCATTTGGTATCTGTGAAAGCAGAAAAGCCTTCTCTGGTATTGCAACATTCATCATTATGCGTGTTTTTGTTTCTGGAATATCATCAAAATTTATCTCCTTTTCTTCATATTTCAAAAGTCCTCTGTAAACGCGTCCTATTCCCTCTGAACAATCCACAGTTATTTCCTCTCCATCTTTTATTAATTCCGTTGCCATTTTTGTTCCTATTACTGCTGGAATTCCAAGTTCTCTGCTTACAATTGCAGCATGACATGTTCTGCCTCCTCTATTTGTTACAATTGCAGATGCAATTTTCATTATTGGTTCCCAGTCAGGGTCAGTCATATCTGCAACAAGAACATCTCCTTCTTTAAAATCCTCCATCTCCTCTATACTTTTCACTATTTTTGCTCTTCCCCTCCCAATCTTATTTCCTATTGCCTCTCCTTCAATAATCACATCGCTTTTTTCATCAAGTTCATAAACATAAAATGATTTCCTTGCAGAATGAACAGTTTCTGGACGAGCTTGAACAATAAATAAATCATTTGAAATTCCATCCTTTGCCCATTCAATATCCATTGGCATTTTGTAATGTTTTTCAATTTCAATTGCCCATCTGGCTAACAATAAAATTTCCTCATCGTCCAATATAAACTTATCTGTTAAATGACCTGGAACATCCTTTTCAATTATGCCTTCCTTTCCATAAACAAGCATCTTATTCTTCTCACCAAGTTTTTTCTCTATAATTGCTTTATATCCTTTCTCCAAAGTTGGTTTAAAAACGTAGAAAGCGTCGGGATTCACCGCCCCCTGCACTACCAGTTCTCCAAGTCCCCATGAGCCAGTTATATAAACTGTATTTTTGAATCCAGTTTCTGGGTCTATGGTAAATATTACACCTGAGCATGCTTTATCAGCTCTCACCATCTTCTGTATTCCTATGGAAAGAAATATGTCAAAATGGTTGAAACCATGGTCTTCCCTATATGAAATTGCTCTGTCTGTGAAAAGAGAGGAGTAACATTTCAGAACCGCTTCAATTAGATTTTTTTCTCCTCTCACATTCAAAAAAGTTTCGTATTGTCCTGCAAAACTTGCTGTTGGCAAATCTTCTGCAGTTGCACTGCTGCGCACTGCAACATCCACATTCTTTCCATAAATTTCTTCAAGTTTTTTATAAGCACAACCTATTTCATTTTTCAATTCTTCTGGAATTTCAGAATTTAAAATTAACTCCCTTGCAATCTTTCCTTTTTTTCTCAACTCTTTAATATCACTTTTGTCGAGATTTTTCAATGCATTTTTAATTTTTTCTTCAAGCCCTGTAGATTTAATAAAAAATTTATATGCATCTGCAGATACTGCAAATCCACCTGGAACTTTAATTCCCATATTGGATAAATTTCTATACAATTCTCCAAGAGAAGAATTTTTTCCACCAAAAAGAGAAACATCTTTTTTACTTATTTCATTGAACCATTTAATGAATTTCATATTATTATAACAAATGTCTTTATAAATTTTTAAACTCGCTATAAATTACATATTCAAGGAAATTATTTCCATTTCATTTCCAGCTTTTTCCATTTTATTCTCGGCAATTATTCTTATCAAATGTTTTCCTGATGGTAAATTTAAGTTGAGATTTATTTCTTCATCTATTTCATTTATAAATTCTCCATCAATATAAAGAAAAGCTCTCTCTGCTTCAATAACTTCTCCTTCCAAATTGAAATTTCCTATAACAACATTATTCTGATTATAAATTATTTTTCTTCCATTGAAATATATTCCATATCTTGGTTTTTCTATATAAACAGCTATCTCGCTTGCATATGGCATGTCATCTTTTCCTATCCCTGCACACCATGCAACACTCCTCCTTAGCATCCACCAGTTATAGCTTATTACACTTGAATTATTGCTCACCCAGTTATATATAAACCATGTGAATGGAGCCATGTCCTCGCGAACGGGAAATTCCTCAACATGCCCATCAAAAAATGTTTTTCTCTCTGGATGTGGGCCAAATAAAACTATTTTACCATTTCCATATTGCGTGGCTATAGCTGCATACTCTCCCTTTATATCAGTTGTAACATTTTTATATGGATACCATCCTCCATCCTTCCATCTCCAGTAATGAAGAGGTGCAACTTCCATTGGCTCCTCAGCATAAAGGGCGAGAGGTATGATTTCTCCCATTTTTCCATCTTTTCCATATGCATCATACATGCCTGGGCCTCCCCAGTATCTTATGCTTCTGTTTTCCTCATAAAAACCTTCAAAAATTGGCACATCATTTTCCACAATTTTAATTTTAATAGGCGCACCTCCATGACGCCAGTTTGACTTCCACAAATACTGCCATTCCTCATACTGTTCATCATTTACATAAACGTTTGCTATTTTAAGAAGAGGAATCAATTCATAACTTTTGTTGCTAAATCCCATTGATGCAAGATTTGCACCACCACATATCCCAACATAACCTCCTCCATTTTCAACAAATTTTATAATGTTGCTTCTCCATTTTTTATTGAATGCATCAAAATAATGTCTCCCGCTTCCTGGAATTAAAAAAACATCATATGAAAAAATTTTTCCATTCAAAACATCTCTCTTTGTTATTATATCTGGCTTTATTGTATATTTGATTCCATTTTTTACCCATGAATAATCTATAACTTCTTTAACCTCTTCTGCAAATCTCTTTACATTTGAAAAGTATATTGCAACCTTAATTTCTTTTTCCTCGACTCCATGAACAGGAATGAATATCTGAAGGAGGAGCATAAATGCAATAATAATTGCCTTTTTCACATTTGGAATATCTGTTCAATATAAAAAAATTATTTCACCAATTTGTTAATGTTTCTCTCCATTCTTTTTAAATTTCTATCAATCCTCTCCATCATTTTATTCGCTATACTTACTAAAATTTCTATATATTCAAAATCAACGTATATTTTCCCATCCTTTCCAAGAGGTACATCAATTCTCTCTGTGCCAAGTATCTCAACAACAATTCTTCCATTTAGAGTTTTTATTGAGGAATTTTTAAATCCGCTCTGAATTGCTAAATCAAGCAATTTTTTTGCATTTTCCATTGAAACAGTTGATACATGAAATATTGGAGATTGAACGAAAAACCATATTTCTCCCTTACTTGCCTTTGACAAAACTTCTCTTATCTCCTCAATTTTAATTTTCCTGTGCCACTTTCCAAGATTTTTCGCCTCTCTTTTTCTTCCAAAAGATGGAATTTCCATTAATGCAATTCTGCCTGAACAACTGCTGGTTGTAAAAAAATCTGCCATAGAATTTATTTTTTCAATTATTGGCAATGCCCTATCATCCACTTCTCCCTTAACAATCGCATTCTGTAAAGATGATAATGCTTTATTTCTTGCATCTATAAATTTGGCTCCAAATTTTGATTTTTTTGTCTCATTTGTTAAATATATTATTATATCTTTAAATTCCCCTCTCCTTATTCCAATTGCTCCTCCTACTCCGACTAAAATTCCAGCAATTGTATCTGCTATCATATCCCACATTGTATTTTTTAAGCTTATTTGAGCAACAGGCTTGCCAGCTGAGAAGAGAGTATCTGTTGTAAACTCTGCAATCTCCCATACTGCACCCATTGCAATCGTGAAAATTGTAATAAAAAAACCGAGCGTAACCAAATCCATATGGACACGGGGAGAAAAAACATCCAGAACATATACTATTATTAAAGCGAAAAATGCAACAACACCAGAAGCAATGAAATGAGCTATTTTGTCATAAAAAGGATATGAATATAAATTTAAAACCCCACCCCATACATGCAAAGATATGGTGAAAACAAGCAAAAATTCAATTAACCAGTGAACTGAAAAGTTTGCATTCCTTTTCATTATTATTGGAGAAATCGATAGCAAAAACCCAAATAAACATGCAAAAACCCACAGCCAGTCCTTTTTGAAAAAACTCAGTATAGCCATTACAACCATAAATATTTCAAGGATTCTTGATGAAACAACAAATAACTTCTTTTCCATGAAATTAAACATCTTCACAATTAATATGTTTTTGTTGTCTAAATTCATAATCGACATCTATAAATATTGCAATGGAATATCCCCATATGCCAGCGAAAGTAAACATAGAATGTTGTACCGCATGTGGGAGCTGTGCAGAAGAATGCCCAGTTGGAGCAATAACTGTAGAAATCTATGCAGTGGTTAATGAAGATGAATGCATAGAATGTGGAGCTTGCGAAACTGCATGCCCAGATAACTGCATAAAAGTAGAATAAAAATGAGGGAAAAAGTCGAGAAAGTTTTGGAAGAAATACGCCCTTCCCTGCAGGCAGATGGAGGAGATGTCGAGCTTGTGAGTATCGATGAAGAGCATGGAGTAGTTAGGCTACGCCTCACTGGAGCATGTGCAGGATGTCCTTTTTCAACAATGACACTCCAAATGGGAATAGAGAAAGTGCTGAAGCAGAAAGTCCCAGAAGTTAAAAGAGTAGAAGCAGTCTAATATTACCCTCCTCCTCATCTTTTATTTATAATTTAACTATAATTTGTAAATCCATTACATTTGTTCCTGTATATCCTGTGATAATTGCGTCTCCCATTTTCTTGAAAAATTCATATGAATTGTTTTCTCTCAAATATTCTTCAATATTTAATCCTTTTTCAGATGCTTTTTCATAACTGTATCCGTCTGCTATTGCTCCTGCTGCCAAACTACTTCCATCTATTCCATCTGTTCCACATGATATAATAACAATGTTTTCATCCGATATTTCTTTTATGGATGATAGAACTAATTCCTGATTTCTTCCTCCATTTCCTTTCCCCTTAACTTTAACTGTGGTTTCTCCTCCAAAAATTAAAACTGATCTGTTACGAGGATAAATTTTTGCATAAATTGCTAAATCTCTTCCTGCATTTACTGCTTCTCCCCTCACTTTTGTGCTTACAACTCTTGAATAATATCCTTTCTCCTCTGCCTTTTTCTTTGCTTTCTTGCAAGCCATTTCATTATCTGCTATTATTACATTCTCAACATTGTCAATTTTTTCTGGAGTTTCATCAATCTTTCCTTTTATTCCTTTTTTAATGTGCTGAACGACTTCCTTATTTTTTATTCCATATTTTTTCAGAATATTCATTGCATCATGAAATGTTGTTGTATCTGGTGATGTTGGACCAGATGAAATAAATTCAACTGGATTTCCTATAATATCTGAAATTATTAATGAAATAATCTTTGCCTTTGTTTTTTTTGCAAGTTTTCCTCCTTTAACATCTGAAATATGTTTCCTAACTGTATTCAATTCCTCTATTGTGCAACCTTTTTCCATTAATTCCTTTGTCATCTCAATCATGCTTTTTAAAGAAATAGATGGTCTGCACAGCAGGGAAGAACCACCTCCGCTTATTAAGACAAATATTAAATCATTTTCATCTGCCCTTTCAAAAATTTCAATTATTTTTTCAGTTGCTTTTATATTTTCCTCGCTTGGAAAAGGATGAGTTCCTTTGAGCAATTTCGCTTTTCTTAAATTAATTTCCTCTGTTGATATTACATACCCTTCGTCAAATTCAATAATTTCTTCCATTGCCTTTGCCATTGATGCAGATGCCTTTCCAAATCCAGTCAAAAAAATTTTCTTGCATGAAAGGTTGAATTTCCTTCCATCTATAAAAATTGCTTTTTTGAAAATTTTTACTCTTTTTTTAATTAAATTGTAACCATTCATTTCCTCCAGAACATAATCCATAATTTCAAGAGCATCTCTCCTTGCATTTATGAACTTTTTTATCGTATTTTCTGCCAGTTCCTCAAAATTTTTTATCATGTGTAAAAAAATAAATAACCCTATTTGAATTTTATACATGCCAAAATTCATTTCAAGTTTTTCTTTCGCCATTTCTATGGCTATTTTATTTGGAATAGCAACAGGAGGATTTCCATATTTCAGCAATGAAATTGCAACTGTATCACTTATCCTTGCAATGATTTTCTCCATTTCCAACATTTCTTTTAAAATCAGTTTTAAAAGAGAAACAAAAGAAATTTTGCTCTCTCTCCTGCTAAATTACGGGCTTCTTTCCTCACTTATAATTTCAATGGGCTACATAATGAGAGATTATTTTGAGGGATTTATTGTTATGGCTTCCGCCCCACCAGCCATCGCCATAGTTCCATTGACGAGTATTTTGAAGGGGGACAAAAAACATTCTCTATTCTCTTTGATTTTTCTTTATATTGCCTCAATAATTTTAATGCCCCTCATAATATTCGTTTTTCTTGCTGAAGAAGTCAATCCTGCCATTTTAATAAAAAATGTTTTACTGCTGATTTTATTGCCAATAATACTCTCAAGAATTTTTTATGGGAAAGTTAAAGAAGAGCATTCAAAAATAATAACGAATATATGCTTTTTCATGATAGTTTTCTCTGTTATTGGGAAAAACAGGCAGTTTATATTTGAAGATTATTTTGTTTTATTGCCTCTGTCAATACTAATGTTTACAAGAACTTTTGTTACAAGTGTAGTTATAAAAACAATTTCAACAAAAATCTGGGGGAAGGAAAGGGCTGTCAGCCATGCTCTCTTTTCCTCTTTCAAAAATGAAGGTCTTATTATGATAATAGCATCCTCTCTCTTCAGTTATTCAACTGCTCTTCCAGCAATAATAGCTTTAATTTTTGAGATGCTTTTGATATGTTGCATGGAGGCAAAGATGATTTAATGTTTTAATGTATACACTTTTATGAAAAAATGGTGGCCCATCTTCATTATAATATTCATATTATGCATTGACTTCTGGAACTGGAATAAGAGTGAGCCATTAATTTTATTCATGCCATATTGGATGTGGTATGTATTTACCTTAACATTAATTATTGCTGTCTCATTTGCAATTTTTGCAAAATATGAATGGAGGGAAAATGATTGAAATCGTTGCTTTATATTTCCTTATTTTATTCATCATTGGAATATATGCATATAAAAAGACGAGAAAAACTCCTGAAGATTATTTTCTGGCAGGAAGAAATTTTGGAACGGTGATTTTATTTTTCACGCTCATTGCAACAAATTTTTCTGCATTTACCTTTCTTGGATTTGCTGGAAAGGCATATACGGATGGCATTGGAGAATATGGAGTGATGGCTCTTGGCACTTCATTCATGGCAATAATGTTTTATTTCATTGGAAGAAAAATATGGAGAATTGGAAAAGAGAAGGGCTATATCACACCAGGAGAATTTTTGGGAGGAGAGAAGAAAAGCAGATTTCTGCAATTGCTGACAACAACAATAATGTCTTTATTTACAATACCATATCTTGCAATCCAATCCATTGGAGCTGGCTACATACTCCAAATGATTTTTCCAGAGCTGAGTATGAAAGTTGGAGCAGTTATTGTAATGGCAATAATATGCATTTATGTTTTATTCGGAGGAATGAGGGGGGCAGGATGGACAGATGTTTTTCAAGGAATGATAATGATTTCAGCAATGATTATGGCTTTTGCGTTCATAGCAATATCACTGGGAGGAGCAGAAACTGCAACATACAATGTAATGAATTTTGACCCTTCTTTGCTCTCGCGTCCTGGTCCAAATGGATATTTCAGCGTTGGAATATGGTTTTCATTTCTTTTGCTATGGATTTTCTGCGACCCAATGTTTCCTCAAATTTTCAGCAGGTTTTATACAGCAAGGAGTGAAGATTCGCTTAAAAAAGCAATGATTTTGTATCCACTACTAATATCTTTCTTTTTCCTTTTTCCAGTTTTAATTGGAGTTTGGGCAAATGGAACAGGAATTGAGATAGAAAATGCAGACAGTGTTTTATTAATAATGGTTAAAAATTACACACCTTCATTTGTGTATATATTCATCATAATTGGGGCTTTATCAGCTCTGATGTCAACAGCAGATTCTCAACTTCTTGCCTTATCAACAATGCTAACATGCGATATATTTGGAAAGAAAGTGAATTACAGCAAAATAGTAACAATAATTCTAACAATTTTTTCAATTTCCTTTGTTATTTTTGGTTATAATCCAAAAGCAGGGATAATGGGAACACTTGTAAAAACAACTTTTTCTGGTTTGGTTGTTATGGCTCCGTCAGTAATAGCAACTTTATACTGGAAAAAAACAACAAAATGGGGATGCATTGCAAGCATTATTGGAGGTGAAGCAATTGTTTTCCTTTATGCCTTCTTTCCTCTGCCAGCATTTGGTTTACTTCCTGCAATAATTGCCCTCTTCATTTCATTCATATTAATTTTCTTATTTTCTATTTTGACATATGAGAGAGGGTGAAGCAATATTGGTTATAAATTATTAAGATTGAAAAGCATTCACGATCTGTTATTTCAATAATAATTAAAAATAACAAAAAAAGCTTTTATATAAACTTCATCATAAAAATGTGAGATTATTTCTTAAAATGGAGGCAAAAAAGATATGGCATATGATGAAAATGGCACAAGAAAATGAATTAAAACAATGGTTGAATGAATGCCTAAGAAAATAAAATGCTTCTACAGAAAAACTCCTAAAAAATGTCTTGGAAGAGTAAAAGGTAAGATACAAATTAAAAAGATATTGATGCTGAAGCATTACTTATAGAAGGAAAAGTAAAGAAAAAATTGTCCAAAAAAGCCAAAGAACTATGAAATAGAAATAAATGAAAATTTAAAGAAAATAAAAATCACCTGAATATGAGAAGGAATTGTTGAATGGCTTGGAAAAGATTTTGACCCAGAATATTTTGATATTAATGAAGTTAATAAACGACTGAGAAAACTTGGATTATAGTTAAGACAACAGTGTAATAATCTCAGTGTAAATTGTTTTTCCCACTGAGTTTTCCACTCTCCATCATTTTCTGTCAATCTCCTAAACACCATCGAATAGCTTTTGATTTTATTGCCTTTGATATATTGGAAACAGAGCCATAAATGCAAAGTTCCCTTATTTTTGAATGCTCGGAAAAACCGAATTAAAAATTCTTCGTAATTTCAATGAAGGCGATGCCATGAAAGATATTCCTTGACAATGTTTTCTAGAGTCTTTCACCAAGAAGTAGTATAAACGCTATACGGCTGGCCAATTTTTATTTCCACAAATGCCCACAACATACTTTTCCGAATAATGGAAGAGCTTGGTATAACTTTCCATTCACCATGTTGTCTTCTAGGAGGTATATTTCAAAGAAAATATAGGGCAATACTCAATTCAGTATTTTAGATTTTAAAATGACGCATGAGGGATTGAAATCAGATTTTTTGACAACTCAGCAATCCATTAACCATATAAAGAGTTATAATACAAATGAGTGATAAACATGTTAAAAAATAATGTGGACCCAATGGAGAAATTTAAATCGATTACGACAGAAGTCTTCGCTTTAACGCTTGGTCTTGGAGCATTTTCCCTTTCCTCAATTCCTATAAAGAGCATTGAAGATATTGTCATAGCAATTGGGGCTTTTGGCATTGCATTTATCTACATTGTAATGATTTGGATAATTTCATCCAGGTTCTTTGAAAAATATCCTCTGGATGATAACAATTTCCTTGCACTAAACTTTGTAATTCTATTCATGTTGCCCTTAGCCCTTTCATAATGCGAGCAATCTTTTTTGAATCACCAGAATTACAGGGACTTACATCTGTCTTATATGGATTGGATTTAATGGGGATTTTCGCAATTCTAGGATTTTTGCATCAAAAATTCATTTGGCAGAATAAAGTGAATCTGGAAATAAAAAAGATTAGGGAAGTCAAGATGGATAGAAACCAGTTATTTATGATGTCTATCTGGTTTTTAATTTCGACAGCAATTCCCATACCCTATAGATTCATATTCTGGACTTTAGCAATGGTTATCACACCCCTTTACAGGCGCGTCATAGCCCCCTACCAAGTAAAGTAGTTAGAACTATGAAATATCTAGAGAATAAATACTCATGAAAAAGAAGAATAAATACTTACTAGTGGTAAGTAACTTACCCGTGGTAAGTTTATCCACTTTCGTCTAATTTTATGATAATTTACCATCATAATTTTATATTTTTGTGATACTATGGTAGCATAACTTGATATTTGATTTTTGTCCATGAAAATTTATTCCTGTTGTTCTTATCGAGAGGGGCTTTTTCTTTTCAATGATTCTTGGCTCCTTTGGTTTATCTATTTTATTTCTTCAAGTTTTATTTTGAAATGCATTCATCTCTACATTCAATGAAGTCATAAAAATTGCAAAAGAAATAAGAAAAAGAATGAAATAATAGTTGTTTTTTAAAAATAACAATCTTTATAAATGTTTTTTATTTATAACAATTGTTATGGAATTTGATACACCTTTATGGAAGGTACTGCAACTCTTCTTTTCTAATCCTTACCATGAAGTTTATTTGAGGGAACTGGCGAGAAAAGCAGATGCAAGCGTTTTTTCTGTCAAGCGTATAGTGGATGAGCTGGTGAAGGAGGGCATGCTACTGGAAAGAAAAAATGGAAATATGAGATATATAAAAGCTAATATGGATAATTTATTTTTCAGGTATCTAAAGATTGCATTTTCAATAAAAAAGATTGAAGAAAGTGGTTTAATAGAGTATCTCATCAAAAACATTCCAGCTTTATCATCCATTATCCTCTTCGGATCCATAGCTAAAGGAGAGGATGATGAAAAAAGTGATGTTGATTTACTTGTCATAGGGCAGAAGAAGAAAATGGATTTGAGTAAATTTGAGGAAAATATGGGAAGAGAAGTGAGAGTTATAACAATGAGATGGTCTGAGTGGAGAGAGTATGCAAAAGAGAATAAAGCATTTTATAGGGAAATTATAACAAACGGAATAGTTTTATATGGAAATATGCCAGTGATAGAATGAATTTGGAAGAATGTTTTGAAAAAAGACTACTTAGAAAAATAGAACCAGATTATGAAAAAGCGAAAAGAAGTATAGAAGTTGCAATGGATAAACTAAAAAAAGCAAAAGATGCCTTTGATAAAAAATTTTTGGATGCCTGCCTGCTATATGGATATACCTCAATGTTTCATTCAGCAAGAGCATTGCTTTATAAAGATGGTATGCAGGAGAAAAGTCACGTATGCATTGTTTTGTATCTAAAAGAAAAATATTCAAATGAAATTCCTTACTATCTTATTCAATCTTTAGATTCTTTCAGAAAAGAAAGGCATGAAGCATTATATGGCTTGGATTTTGAAGTAAGGGAGAAAGATGTCATGCTGGCAATAAAAGATGCTGAAGAATTTATTGAAGTTGTAAAAAAATTGTTAAAATGAAAAAGGAAGTAAGCATCTCCTCCACATTTGAGTCTGTAATTAGCCCTTACAATACATTATAAATCTTTTCAACCCTCAAGCGTTGTCCGTTAAATGATTCAAAAATAAAGAATAGTGATAAAATGAGATGTTTTTAATTCCAACAGAGTTCAATTTTATCACTATTCACTCAAAAAAATTTATTCTGGGTAACTCTGGTTAATAGAAAAATATAGTTTCCACTAATCAAGGCACATGGATTGGTGTTTTTTTTTTGATTTATTTATCCAGCTTCTTTCACCGGAAGAAGCAGTGGTTCATCTAATATTAAAGATGCTTTGATCTTATTCATTACTAAAAGATTGTAACATATGACCTTCAACCTCAATTCTTTCTCCTGTAAATCTTCTCTTCTAGAAAATAAAACATGTCCCAATCTTTGTTTTTCAGCACCTATCACTGCCTCTATAACACTTCTTCGATGATAAGCATTGTCAAATGCATCCTTATCGTCTTTCCAAAGTCTTATCATTTTATGCCAAGCTGG
>DRIF01000192.1 GCA_011052825.1 Thermoplasmatales archaeon | reverse complement strand
TTATCTAACTAAATTGGATACAAATGGAAGTAATCCAGAAATGCTGGAAATAATAATAAATCATAGTTTGGTGGATTACATAGCAATGGATATAAAGGCTCCGCTGGAAAAGTATAAGGAGGTTACCCATTCAGTTATCAGCCCAGAGGAGATTAAGAGGAGCATAAGGATGATCATGAATTCCGATATAAAATACGAGTTTCGTACAACAGTTGTAAAATCACAGCTTAGTAAGGAGGATATTATCAACATAGGAAAATTAATAGAAGGAGCTGAATTGTATATTTTGCAAAAGTTCATTCCTTCCAAAACTTTGGATCCAAATTTTTTGAATAAAAAAACATATTCTGATGGAGAATTTAAGGAATTAAAGAAGGATCTCGAAAAACTTGTATGTAAATGTTTAGTAAGATAAGAAAATAAAAGCTGCGTATGCAGTAAATTATTTAACGAATTCTTTGTTATTATTCACTGCATTTTAGTAATTATTAATGAAACTATATCATGATATTGGGAAGCGGTGAGAAAATACAATGGCATATTTGCCCTACTTTCGGAACTACTGTTTGCAGAATTATTTTTATATATTACTTTTGTATTGGGTTGCAATGACTACAGCATATGATGTTCCAGCTGAGCCACTGATTAAAAAGCTGGCTGAAAAATTAAAAAATGAATTCAAAATTGAAGAGCCAACATGGGCCAAGTGGGTTAAAACAGGAATGCATAAAGAACGCCCGCCTGAAAATCCTGAGTGGTGGTATATAAGAGTGGCTTCTATTTTGAGGAAAATATACATGAGAGGACCAATAGGAGTATCAAGATTAAGAAAATTTTATGGGGGGAGAAGAGACAGAAAATCCAAACCATACAAGCATGTTAAGGGAAGTGGTTCAATAGTAAGAAAAGCTCTACAACAGCTGGAAGAAGCTGGCTTAGTTGAAAAAGTTGCAGATAAAGGAAGGAGAATAACACCAAAGGGTCAATCTTTGGTTGATAATACATCTCAGGAAATAATCCAGAAATAGGAAAAGTTTATATAATATTGGCAGAGTGATATGGTATGAATGATGCTGAGGAAATAAAAAGGAGAATGATGGAGCAGATACAGAGAGAGATGGAGGAAGAACAGCAGAAACAAGTGGAAAGAGAGATAATCGAAGCGCAGAAAAAAGCTCTGTTGAAACAGCTCCTTGATTCTGAGGCGAGAGCAAGATTGGAAAGAATACGTCTTGCAAAACCGCAGGAAGTTGAATATATTGAAAATCAGATTATTGCTCTCTATCAAATGGGAAAAATAAGAACTCGCATCACAGATGAAATTCTAAAATTATTAATAAAGAATTTATTACCAGAAAAGAGAGATATAAAGATAAGGAGGATTTAAATGGCGAGAAATAAACCACTTGCAAGAAAAAGAAGATTAATGAAAGCCACAAAAAGCAACAGAAGAGTTCCAGCATGGATAATAATGAGAACAAGTAGGAGGTTTCTCCAGCACCCAAAAAGAAGACATTGGCGAAGGAGTAAATTGAAGAGGTGATAATTTGGAGGAAAGAATATATACAATTCCATTAATAAAGGCAAAATCTGTTCCAAGAACAAAAAGGGCTAAGAGGGCCATTAGGGAAATAAAGGATTTTCTATCCAGACATATGAAAGTTGAAACTGTTAAAGTAGATAAAAGCGTAAATGAACTTGTATGGAGCAGAGGCATTGAAAAAATTCCTGGAAAGATAAGAATAAAAGCTGTTAAGATGGAAGATGTTGCATGGGCTTATACGCCTGAGGCAGAAGTTGAGATAGAAGAAAAGAAAAAGAGGAGGAAAGAAAAACCTCCAGAAGAAAAGGAGGAAGTTGTGGAAGAAGCGGAGGAAAAAACTGAGGAGATTGAAGAAACAGAAGAGGAAATTGAAGAAGTGGAGGAAGACGAAGAAAAGATATCAGAGGAAGAGACTGAGGAAACTTCAGAGGGGGTAGAGGAGACAGAGGAATTTAAAGGGTCAGAAGAAAACGTTGAGGAAATGAAAGAAGAAGATAATAAAAAGAAGGAGGGAAATTAGTGCTATTATGCTGAGAAGAATTGATTTCAATGAAAGACCAGATGTTGGTGTTTTTTGCAGAGCGAATGATAAAATAGCATTTATTCAACCGTCCATTCCTCCAAAAAACCTTGAATTGATAGAGGAGGTATTAAAAATTAAGGTTGTTGAATTAACAATAGGGGGTATATCAATTATTGGCTCTCTCATGGCAATGAATTCCCATGGTGTAGTTTTGACAGATTTTATAAAGGAGGAAGAGCTTTCAATTGTGGAAAAAAATTTTGATGGAGAAATTTTAATAATAGATGATAAATTCAATGCAGCAGGAAATAATATACTTGCAAATGATTATGGTGCAATAATTCATCCATCAATAAGAGATGAAACAGTAAAAAAAATTAAAAAAGCAATGGATGTTGAAGTAAAAAAATCCACAATAGCAGAACTGAGTAATGTTGGAATGACAGCTGTTGCAACAAATAAGGGTGTGCTTTGCCATCCAAAAATAAAAGAGGAAGAGAAAAAAATGCTTGAAAATGTTCTTGGTGTTGAAGTAAAAAAGGGAACTGCTCTTCATGGTATGCCCTATGTTGGAGCAGGTGTCGTTGCCAATAGTCATGGTGCAATTACAAGCACTCTCACAACTGGTATAGAATTAAATAGAATTGAAGATGCTTTAAATTTAATAGGTGATTGAAATGAAAGCGTATAGAATAAAAGGAGAATTTTTAATGAAGAATGTTTGGCAACCCTTCACTAAGGAAATTGAAGGGGAGGATGAGGAGGAAGCAGTTGAAAAAATTTTATCAATAATTGGAAGTTTGCACAAAGTAAAGAGGAAAATGATTAAAATAGAAGGGATAAAAGAACTGCAGAAGGATGAAATATCGAATCCTGTTGTGAAATACAAGGTGGAAAAAAATGAATGAAGAAGAATATGCAAGCAATGTTTACTTGCTCCAGAGATACCAAGAGAATATGGAGGAGATATATGGCGAAACTGAATTAATAGGAAGACTCATTTCTGAATATGAAAGAGTTATAGAAACTCTGCAGGAAATGAGTGGCATTGAGGAAAAAGAAAGTTTAATCCCCATAGGAGGAAATGTTTTTGTTTATGGAAGCTTAAAAGATACAAAGAATGTAATTGTCAATGTTGGAAGGGGAGTATTGGTTGAAAAACCAGTAAACAGTGCAATAGATACAATTAACAAAAAAATCTCTGATTTGAAAAAAAGTCAGGAAAAACTTTTTAAGACAGCAGATGAAATAAGGTTAAGAATGGAAGAAATATCTCAGAAACTGAGAGATAAAGATGTTCAAGTTCCTCCGAAAAAAGATTAGGAAAGCTGAAGAAACAATAGAAGAAGTTGATAAAGAAGAGAAGAAAGGAGTATTTGGTATAAGTGAGAGAAAAATTGATGAATTATTGTGGAATTTAGAGATGGCACTCCTTGAAGCAGATGTCGCACTTGAAGTTGTTGAAGAAATAAAAAGAGGAATAAAGAAAAAGTTGTCAGGAATACCAAGAAAGGATGCAAAGGACGCAGTTGAGAATGCATTGAAGGAAACAATCAAAAATATTCTGGTTAAAAGTGAGGGAAATTTTTTTGAGGGATTGAAAAACAAAGAGAGACCATATGTTATAATGTTTGTGGGAGTTAATGGCTCTGGAAAAACAACTGCAATTGCAAAACTTGCATATATGTTAAAAAATAAAGGGTACACATGCGTGATTGCTGCAGGAGATACATTTAGGGCAGGAGCAATAGAACAGCTTGAAATACATGCAAAGAAACTTGGGATTAAATTGATTAAACATGATTTTGGTGCCGATCCTGCTGCTGTGGCCTACGATGCCATAGAACATGCAAAGGCAAAACATAAAGATTTTGTTTTGATAGATACAGCAGGGAGGATGCAGACAAACATAAATTTAATGGAGGAAATGAGGAAGATAAAAAGAGTTGCAAAACCTGATTTAATAATATTTGTTGGAGATTCATTAACTGGAAATGATGCAATTGAACAGGCAAAAAAATTCAATGAAGTTGTTGGCATAGATGGTGTTATTTTAACAAAAGTGGATGCAGATGCAAAGGGAGGAGCTGCACTTTCAATTGCATATACAATAAAAAAACCACTTTATTTCATAGGAATTGGGCAGAGATATGATGATCAAATTCCCTTTAACGCAGATTGGATGCTGAAAAGAATATTCGAAGAATAATTTTATCCTTTCAGTATTTTTTTAATTACTTCTGGTTCTCTTACTCCTTTAAAAACAATCTTTTTTGAATTTTCAATCACAACATCCCAGTAATTTAATACCCTTCCCATTGAACTTTGAATGGTATAAATACTTTCCAAATCTTCTCTTTTCATCTCCTCTATATCATAACTCAGAAGATACACAAATGCGTAACGTCTCCTCACCTTCAAAATTCTTTCATTTGTTAAAACATAATCACTTCTCAACCATGATACAATAGCATAAATTATAAAAATTATGCCCACACCATACAAAGGTAGTAAAACAAAACCTACAACAAAAAACAGCCATAAACTTTTCAAACTTCTTTTACCAATCCATAAAATTTTTTCTTCTGGAAGCAAATTTAACCCATATGGTTTATACATCATTTTCCCCCCATCTTTTATATAAGGAGTTTTTTATACCAAGCAAATCCAAAATCTTCCCCACAATATAATAAATCAAATCATCTATCTTTTCTGGTTTATGATAGAAGGCAGGCATCGCAGGTAAAATAACTGCTCCTGCTTTTTTTAGTTTAACCATGTTCTCCAAACTTATTAAATCCAGTGGAGTTTCCCTCGGCACAACTATAAGTTTTCTACCCTCCTTCAAACAGCATATTGCAGTTCTTGATACTAAGTTAATTGCTATTCCATTTGCTATACTTGCAAGCGTCTTCAAACTGCAAGGAACAATAACCATTGCATCATATTTAAAAGAGCCACTTGCAAGAGGGCTTTTCATATTTTTTTCACTATAAAGTTCATCCACCATTTCTTCTATTTCATATTTCAATTTCCCAGTTTCATGCTTCATTATTTTTTCCCCATATTCTGTTAATATGGCATAAATTTCAATTTCTTTCTTTTTCAGTTCACTTAAAAGATGGAGAGCATATGTTCCTCCTGATGCCCCTGTTATTGCAACAACAATCCTCATGAAAAAATAACTGATTAGAAAATATATTCTTTTTGTTGAAAACAGGATTCAATCTGCTTAAGCAGATTACGAGGTTATCATCTTAATTTACAACAAAAATTTATTTATTGAATAACGCATGATTAAATAGAGTTTCTATTGATATATTTCATATTATTTTTTACTTCGGCCAAGCATTTATATAATTTCGAAAATATTGTATACCTAAGAGAATTTACACCCATGCAAATAGTTGACCCAGATGACAATTTCTTCAAAGAATTTCTGAAACCCTACTATATTATAACAAAGGATGGACAGTATTTATTTGCATCCACACAAAAAGGAAGGAGACCTGACAGAGTTTTTTATATGGTTCCTAAGAAGTATAAACTTGGGAAAGGACAGAAAAAATTTGATGTTGAAACTGGAAAAAAAATTTTTGAGATTATTGAAGAATATGTTGAAAAAATTGATAAAATAGTTCAGCACGGTGTTCAAGGTGAAGAAGAATATGAAGTTGGTATGAAGATAATAACAAGCATAGAAAATCCACATTCTGCATACATAGCATGGATGGGTAAGTTGATGATTTTTTCTCCAAAAAATATAAAGATTTCATGCATAAATTATATTATACCTGAAAAACTTCCGGATGAATATGTTAAAAAAATAAAGGGTTTTTACCCGCTTTTTAACGAAGATGAACCTCTTACCCTTTTTGATTTTACTGAAATTGAAAGAGATATAAGAAAGGTTGTCAACCTACGTATAGATTATTTTGGAGGGGCATTCAAAAAACCAAATTTGACAATGGTATGGAACAAGGCAGAGGAAGAAGGGCTTGTATCATACCATGCAGGATGTTGTAACGGAAGAATTCTGAAAGGACTAAGTGGAACAGGAAAAACAACGCTTACAGTTGGAGAAGATATAGAACAGGATGATGCACTCGTTGGTGTGCCTGTATATAAAAATGGGAAACTTTCAAAAATAAAAATTGTGGGGCTTGAATCTGCAAGTTTTGCAAAATCTGAGGGATTAAATGAAAAAAGCCCTGAATGGAAAGGTTTGATGAAGTCCAAGGAAGGTGTAACAGTTCTTGCTTTAAATATTGATTGCGAAGGTGTTAGATATGTAAGAAAAAAAATAAAGGGTTATGATGTTTTGGTTCCTTTTGCAGTAAAAAAACCTGGAAGGTTGAAATGTAATAGTTATGAAGAGAGTAAAACAACAAATGGCAGATTTATTTTCAGATTTAGTGATTTAAACCAAAATTGGGGAAGGAGTAAATTTTTGAAATTGGAAGGGTTGAGCTTCAGACGATTTGATATTCTTGAACCAATGATAAGAATAACAGATGCAAAAATGGCAGTTGCCTTGGATTCTGCATGCGAGAGTGTAATAACTTCTGCTGTGGAAGGTAAGAAAGTTGGAACAAGAGTGCAGGTATATTCAGCAACAGATTTCATGGCGAGAGAGCAGGCGGAGCAGGCATATCTTAAGCTAAAAATTTATGAGGATTTAAATCTTGATTTGAATGGAAAACTAATATTTTTTGTTGTAAATACTGGATATATTGGCAAGCAAAGCGTCGATGGTTTTTTTAGAGAGAAAGGAGAAAAGATAAGGGTTGAAGATACAAAAAAACTTATTTCACTTCTTGAAAAAGGGAAGATAAAAAAATGGTTGAGACATCCTGCATTTCATTATTTAATTCCTCATCCAACAGAGCTTGAAGAAAAACATGGAATGAAAAATTTTGCCAAAAGATTCAATCCTCTCAATTATTATAAACCAGAAGAGGTTTCATATTTTATTAAGAGGGATATTGAGGAAAGAACGAACTTTCTCAAAAATTTATTCAAGGGACAAGAAAAAGAGAGAGAATTGAAGGAAATAATGAATATATGGAAGAAATGCAAAGTGCCTTCTCCAGAAAAAATCACAGAGTTCTATGAAATGCATTATAAGGGATGAAATGGGTTGATGAATTTCCAAAATCATTAAAGATTCCAATAAAGATTTTCAATATTTCCAAATTTTGCATCTTATTTAAAATCACTTTAAATGGGCTAGGCCGGATTCGAACCGGCGACCTTTGCCTCGTAAGGGCAACGTCATAACCCCTAGACCACTAGCCCATTTCCCATTACCACTGGCTTTATATAAGACCACTGGCTCACAGATATGCAATGTCCTCACCTCTTCTTCTGCCAGTAGGTAAAAGAATATCAATTCCTTTTTTAAATGTTGCAGTATCTATTTCTCCTGCAAGCAGTTTATCAAGCCATATCCTTGCTTTCTCATGGGATTGCAAGTGGTCTAAATCATGTATTCCTTGCTTTCGATTGAAATACTCTTTTACCATGTTGTCAGTTGCATGGTTGTAACGTAAAGTTGTTTCAATTTTTTTGTGTCTTGCCTGTCTTTGCAATACCCTTGGATTTACCCTCTGATTAAATCCATCAGTTATTGCACTCGGTTTAATGAGATATGGATAAATATTTCTTTTGAATCCAGCCCTTGCTGCAATCTTTTTTGTGTGTCTATAAATGAAATCTGAATCTGGCGATGGTGCAAACCCACGGTGAGATCCTTTTGGGATGATGATGAGTTTATCTTCGTCTTCTTTTCTTTTTGGCTTAACTCGGTAGGGAAGGTATTCTTTAAATGCTTTTATCATGTTTGGCGTTAGAATCACGCTGTTATTACCTGTCTTCGTGTCATCAATATACAGTATTTGATTCTCAATATCATGCGAAGATATCTTCAGTTTAAAGAAATCGCCAGGTCTCAACAATCCATCTATCTGGTATGTTACAATCAGCTTTTCTAGAGGAGTTTCAGCAGCATTTCTATATCTTTCCAACTCTTCATGGCTCAATACTGGTTTGTTAACATATTCTGAAGCAGGCACTGAAATTCTTAGCTCAGGTCTATGAAGGAATTTATCAACAAAGTTATTAATTGCATTCAACCTGCCGACATTGCCATTGGTTTTGTAGTTTTCAAGGCAAAAAGCTCTGTAATCTTTAGTATCTTCAGGGGTTAGTTCATCATATGTTTTGTGCTTTGTCTCCCAAAGCCATTCCAGGAAGTATTTTACAAATTTATAGTAATTTTTTCTCGTATTCTCCTTACGGTATTCTCGACGGAGATATTGCCAGTATTTTTCCAATATCTCCTCATCCATAGCCAATCATCTCCCTCAAAAATTGCGGATGCTTATTTTCTTTCCTATCTTCTTCCCCTTCATCACCTCCTGCCCTTTTGGGCAAAATATAATAGTTATTTGGGTAAATATTTTTTATGGCTCGCTTTACACACTCTGCATCCATTATTGTTCTTTGATAAAATCCTTGTATTCTTCTCATTTCGTTTAAACTTTCAAATTCTTCTAAGCTCTGCAAAATGATTTTGTCAATTTGCTCTTCAATAAAATTGACTATTTCAAAAATTGCTCTCTTCTCAATTTTTTTGCCAGTTAATTCACGCATTCTTTTCCAGATGGAATACGGAGCAACTATCTTATGAGACATTCTCCACACCTTTGTTACAATAGTGTAATGCAACGAGATTAATAAATTTTACTATTTTACATATTACTGTAATATTGTAATAATGATAAAGTTTAAATGTTACAAAAGTATATAAGTTAGTGATACTGTGAGAGTGTTGGGAAAAGCAGGAACAGTTGAAATTCTATCTGCCCTTTTAAAGGAAAGGAAGATGTATAGAGATCAGATAAGCAAGGCAATTGGCAAAAAAGGGAGTTTGCTGAATGATAGGCTTAAAGAGCTGGAGCAAGCTGGTTTAATTGAATCGGAAGTTGAAGATAAGTTTCAAGGAAAGAAATGGTACTGGCTTACAGAAAAAGGTAAAAAGGTTGCTAAGCATTTGTTAGAGATTAAAAAAATAATTGAAAGCGAGGAATGAAGACAGAGTAGGTGTAGCTATGGATCCACTCCAAATTCACGTTGCAGTTTCTCGAACTTTTCTTCTTTGAAGTATCTGATCATCTTTCTCATGTCTTTCTTCAGTTTTTCTATCGCTTCATCTGCTGATTTTGCTTCCTTGTATTTATCCATTATTTCATAGACAAATTCCAAGGAATCTTCTGGACGGATATACACCTTCTTTTTATTTCCATTCATCACTTTCCCTCCTGCAATGTAGCTATCTCCGTCTTTATTATGAATGAATTTATTATCCAGTTATGTTCTGAAAGTAATTTGCCAAATTCACTCTGTCTCATTCTTGCATAGTAGCCACCTCTTTCATTCTGCTGAAAGCCATGCGAAGTAAAGAAATCATCAAATTCCGATGGCTTCTTTCCATTCTTTTTCTGATCGATATAAACCATGATATAGAAATCTCCATCATTTTTGCTCCACTTTCTCAACTGCTTGGCAATTTCAAGCACTCCTTTTATTACCTCCTCTTTTTCTGGCTTTTCCTCTCCCTGCAATATCATCTGCATTACTGCAACTGCATTATTCAATGCATTCATATTGAGCATCAGATCCACTTCATTCAACCTTCTTTCCAACATTATTTCCACCTTTGGATCTAATAATTCATTGCCCAAATAAAAGCGAGGGGAGGAGTTCCAACAGTCCAAAAACTTTTCGGTCATGTCATATCAAATGTATTAAGAGACATCGCTTTCGCTCTTTAAGAGTTTTAGATTATAGCTTATTTCATTCAAATTTACCATATAAATGGTAAATGTCTGAAGCATCTGTATCACTATAATTATTTAAACCAATCCCTGCAATCTCATTAATTCTTCCCGTTGAGTTATAAAGTTTGAGTTCAATTGAGAAGTTACCTTCTGGAACATCATTAGGGATCGATATCGTTAAAGATTCGTCTTTACCAGGATAATCCACGGTATAGTTTATCCAGCGGTAATAAAGCGGAAACTTGGTGTTATTAAAATACTGATAAAGTGTTACATTTATCATTACCTTATCTTGGTGAAGTGTTGTATTAATAGAAAAATTAGCTCTAATCGAATCTGGTAGAGTATCTTGGTCATCAGGTGAGTCTATGGCGTCATAAGATATATTTCCGAAAATACAATCAGGATTCACAGTGAAATATTTTGTGATATTCCAAAACAATTCAAGGGTGATATTCAAGTCATTTTTATCCATGTTTTTCAGTGTATCCCCCTCAGAAAAATCCTTACCTGCACGATGATACCATTCCCAACCATAATCCTTATAATCCTTGACAAAACAGATTGTATCACATTTAAGCCTCCAAACTGTATCTTCAGAACCACCACCATTGTATGTATCATCAACATCTATATTGTATAAGTTGTGATTTCTTGCTGTATAATTAGTATCATTCACAATAGCCCAAACAATTTTTCTAGTAGTTTTATCTCTGACATAAAGTGTCAAGGTAGTGTTTACCTGATTGAATCCCAACTGGTCAGCACCAATCCACCGGATAATATTATCTCTCCTATGACTATGGTAATAATGCCAAGCCCCTCGCATCCCGTACTCCTCACCTGTGGTAAAAAGAAAAACAATATTACGTTTTGGTTTGATGTTGTTATCTTTGAAATACTTTGCAATTGCTAACACAATTGCTCCGCCTGCCCCCGAATCACCAGGTGTTTCCCCCCACCATCCATCATAACGATTTGATATTATAACAATTTTATTAGATTTCTTTTTTGAGTTGATTTTACCTACAACATTATAGGCTTCAACTCCAGGGGTTCTAGTCCACCAGTTTTCTTGGACATATCTTTGATTTATATATGAGCCGGTAATATTACAAGTTTCATTTTTGTAATACTTTTCCAGTAATCTTCCGATTGTTCCATTAACAGAAAAAACAGGTAGCATTGGTGTAGTCCGTGAGATTCTAGGAAGTCTCTCCCTTACTCGTGGAGGTAATATATTTAGAGAAAGTGAGTATCCTTTCCAATCTCTTGTTGTAAAGCCCATAAAGTGTGTATCATTGTGGTAATCGTAAAGTATAAAGCCCCTACAGGTTTGGTTTCGAAATATATTAAAAAACCAAGCGAGGGCTGAACGTAGGTAAATGTCCCAACCTACAGTAGTCCATGGGTTTGTTGAATTATTTAAGCCAACGAGAATCATATAAGGGTAGTTAGGGAGTACTATTTTTTTATCAAGCAATTCAAATGTTAATGTTTCGTTATGGAAAGCATTATTCACCATTAAAATAGTCCCGTTTTTTAGGAGATTTAAGATTATTGTTAGATTGGACTCATTTTGGTTTACTCTCACTACGGATGAACCTGCATTTGATGTATTGGCATAATAAACGCTATGGATCAATATGATACCTGTTGCATTTGTGATATTATTGATTATT
The DNA here is from genome assembly GCA_011052825.1 of Thermoplasmatales archaeon. Lineage (GTDB taxonomy): Archaea > Thermoplasmatota > E2 > UBA202 > JdFR-43 > DRIF01. The sequence continues at coordinate 2,905 of DRIF01000192.1, read as the reverse complement.
CTTTCGCAACCTTCTTCTTCATCGACTAAAAAAACTATTCCCTCTTGTTTTAACGGAATTGAAGCGTTTCCAGGAATATAGGAAACATTTCCTATGATGATATAACCAGTGTCAATTGGTTTACAGGAAATATTGTAATATGTCTCGGAAAGTTCTCTTAAAGGTGGTAAATCGTTTATGGATACAACTCTTACACCATCAAATGTATAATTATGATTTAATGGCGGTGCAACACTTGGAAAAACAAATGTTTCATTTTTGGGAAGTTTAATAACACCACCAGGATAATTTATTATCAATTGATAATCGATTGTCTCGACTTTATTTGAATATTTCCAGCGAGGTTTCCACCAAATGGGACCAAGTCGTATTTTATCTATATTTTTAGCTTTAAAGCCCATCTCTAATAACTTCTCTTCTATATAATTTGCGGCTGCGTTACCGCCCTTGGTTCCAAACGCTCTCCCTTTCCTTATGTCATTTCCTTTATATGCGTCATGGACAATATTGCCAAGATAATCAGTTGCATTTAACATATATTGATAGTCTAAACCAACCACTTCTCCATTCCCATTATGATCTTCTTTCAAGTAATAATATAGGAGTATGGAGACGACGACCAAAATAGTTACAACCACTAAAATTTTTAGCCATTTTACATTTTTCATTTTAGTAGCCATTATCTCACAATTTATTATACGATTATTTTTTAAAAAACTTACCTTGTATTTATCTATCATAACTGATCCCAATAATCTACCTATAAAAAAACAGAGAACGTATAGCTACTCCAGATATCAATTTTGTATGTTGATGCTAAATTTTGAATGAATCTGTCTCCTCAGCTATGTAGTTCCTTTCTTAAAGCAAATCAAAAAATTCGTCATCAAACTCTGGAGTTAAAGCGCCGATTATTTATTCTCCTCCTTGAAAAAGATATTTTGTTATCCCCACGACCAATGATGCTATTAAGATAAATGAGAATTCTCTCATTTTGTTATATCTTTGTAAGAATTCCTTCAGGTTTAATTTTTGTTCTTTTCCCCCTTTTATGTATTTCATAATAATGTCTTCTTCCTCTTTGATTACTTTAATTTTTCCATGTGCCATACTATGTCTCAAATCTAAATCAAGATGAGTATGGATTGCTTTTTCTAAATTTTTTGCACATTCAACAATTTTTTTATATTTTTCTGGATTTTTTTCTTTATTCATTCTTTTTATATTTTTAAGCACATTAATTATCTCTCCCCACTGCAAATTATCTATTTCCTCCTTACTGTCTATGATTTTAGTATATATTAAATTCCCAATATCCATTTCGTAAAATTCCTTTTCATCACCATCTTTTTTTGATATAACTATTTTCACTTTGTCCGTTTCTGGCTGGCTCTTTCTACTAACCAGAAGATTATCTTCCAGCAACAGTGCATATAAAAATAATTTTAAATGCTCCCTAATTATTTTTTCTGCATAATAAAGGTAAGTATAAAGAAAATTTGCCCATGATGGGCGCAAAATAGAACTTCCATATATACTCCAAGTATTTGTTAGCTCATATAAATCTTCTTCGGAAAATGATATTTCTCCCGGTAGGGCAGATACACCTATGTTAAAATTCCTCCCTACATTGTTTTACATTGTAATCACCTTGCTATTTATTAAATTTCGGGTTGCTTCACCTTCCATTAACAGTCACCTATTCGCAGTTTGCTGCAATATGGCAATTTGGTTATACATTGAAGGATATTTTCCACAGTCAGATTAACGCAGTTATTTAGCATGTATCTATCGTGGTTCATATCCTTCAATATGGAAGGGCTCTTTATTTTTCAACATCCAGTAAATTACTCTGGCCATTTTCCTTGCAGTTGCTACTATAGCTTTCCGCTTTCCCTTCTTTCTTGCTATTCTTTCATAAAACTTTGTTAGAAAGCTGTTTTTGCAATAATTTACATGAGTCCATGCACATTGTATCAGCAACCATCTTATTTCAGCTGGTCCTTCTTTTGTTATATTTCCATAATATGTCTTGTTTCCAGATTGTTTTGTAGATGGAGCCAATCCAAAATATGAAGATAGTTTTTCCGAGCTTGAAAATCTGTTTATATCCCCTATTACAGCTGATAACGCAACTGCCGTATAATATCCAATTCCAGGAACAGTTGCTAATATTTTTGCATCTTCATTTTTCTCATAGTATTGTAGCAATTCTTCATTTATTGATTTTATTTCTCTTTCAATGCTTTCCAGAATATTCAATTCCCTATCGATGCTATCGATTTTTAACTCCCTCAAATATTTTCTTCCATTTTTTGTAAATATGTTCATCTCTGTTCTTATTCCTCTCCTTAAAAGCTCAGAATGTATCCTGTTTTTTATTTGCACTATTTGCTTTTTAAGGAATAATCTTTCATTTACCAATCTTTTTAGCTCCCTCATTTCTTTATTTCCTACATATACTTCTGGTATAAGATTGCTTCTTAGCAAATGTGCAAGAATAGTTGAATCTACTTTATCTGTCTTTATCTTTGCTTCAGCTATAGCTCTTGTTTTTACAGGATTAACCAATTTTACTTCTAAGCCAATTGCATCTATTATTTCATATATCCATTCCCATATTCCAGTAGACTCAATAGCTACTTTTGCCTCATCAATAGAAGAAAAATATTCTTGTATCGCTTCCTTACTTGTATCTATTTTATCTTGCCTAATTAAATTTCCTTCTTTATCCATTTCCACAACAACACAAAATTCCTTATGTATATCCATTCCTATATACTTCATTTTTTATTCCTCCTACATATCTCATTTATGGCTTGAGATATGTCTTTCTATTTTTCAGGAGGAATTTATTCATACCGTCAGATTAGCCTTCATCATATAAAAGGCTAGTCATTTTTGG
>DRIF01000191.1 GCA_011052825.1 Thermoplasmatales archaeon | reverse complement strand
TAAATGAGATAGAAATTCCGATATTTCCACTGGATTTTCTTTTGTAGGATTCCTGAATAATGCTTGCAATTCATATTTCCTACCGATCTCTTTGTCCAAAAAATTCCGATTACTTTTTATTAGCCTTTCTATTTCTATTTCATCCCATCCCATTTTAATCAAAAAAATGATGGGATCTCTCTTTATTTTTTTATGAATTTTTCAGCTACGAGTTATGCCAAAAATGGTTAGTCTTATATACGAGAAGGGCTAATCTGTATCCGCCTCCTTATCAGCACCGACTTAATAGAAAAAAATTTATATTGGACGGTATATGCAACACTGGGGCAGGGCCTGTAGCTCAGCTAGGTAGAGCACCTGGCTTTTAACCAGGTGGCCAGGGGTTCGAATGAAATACTTGAAGTATTCAGAAAATCCCCTCAGGCCCGCATCACCCAAAAAATTAAAATAGGAGATATGCTAATATGAGGTATAAAAATGAAAAAGAAAGACATACTAAAGCATGAGCTTGTGCCACATCACGAAATTTTATCAGAGGAAGAAGTTAAAAAATTACTTGAAACATATAAAATAAGTAAGGATCAACTACCTCGTATCAGGTTTGATGATCCTGTTGTTGAAGCTATAAAGGCAAAAGAAGGAGATGTGATTAGAATAGTTAGAAAAAGTCCAACTGCTGGAGTTAGTGTCGCTTATAGAATTGTTAGTAGGGAGATATTATGAGAGAAATAATAGATGCATTTTTTAGGGAAAGGAGTATAGTGAATCATCAGATAGCTTCATATAATGATTTCTTGAGCAGAAGGTTGCAGGAAATAGTAAATTCAACGAGAATAGGAGAGGGAGAAGGTCTTGAGAGAGGATACATACATCCAGAAATAGAAGATTATAAGGTGAAACTCGGAAAAATAAAGGTTGGAAGACCTCTCGTTAAAGAAGCGACAGGAGAAGAGCATCCAATAGCCCCAATGGAAGCACGTCTTAGAGATTTAACATATGAAGCACCTGTTTTTCTTGAATTTATTCCTGTAATTAATGGAAAGATGAGAGAAGATTTAGCAAGTGAGGCAAAAATAGGACATTTGCCAATAATGATCAGATCAAATAGATGCAATATTTCAAGAGAAGTTCTTGAAGAAGAGGCAGGGAGAAAACTGAATGATGATGAATATGAAAGGAAATTAATAGAAATGCAGGAGGACCCTCTTGACCCAGGAGGATATTTCATAATAAATGGAACTGAAAGGGTTCTTATAACCCTTGAAGATTTGGCATCAAACAGAGTTTTAACAGAGAAAACAAATAGATATGGTTATGAAGTTGAAATTGCACAGGTATTTTCCCAGAAAGAAGGATTCAGAAGCCTTATAGTTGTTGAAAAGAAAAAAGATGGAATTTTGATGACAACTCTTCCAAATGTTGCAGGACAAATTCCATTAATTCTTCTTCTTAAGGCTCTTGGCTTAGACAATCCAACAATATTTGATAATATGGCTTCATATCCAGAAACTGAAGTATTTGTTCTTGCAAATATTGAAACATGCGAGGAAGTTCATGAAGTAACAAATGAGGAGGAGGCAATTGATTACATAGGCAAAAAAATTGCAGGAGGGCAGGCAAAAGAATACAGGAGAGAGAGGGTTAAAGAACTTTTGGACAGAACAATTTTACCTCATTTAGGAAATGAAGTTAAAGACAGGATAAGAAAAGGAATATTTCTTGCGAGAATGGGAGAGGCTGTTTTGGAACTTGCCCTTGGATACAGAAGAGAAGATGACAAAGACCACTATGCAAATAAGCGTCTGAAGCTGGCTGGCGACCTGATGGAAGATTTATTCAGAGTTGCATTTGTTGCTTTGTGTAAGGATTTGAAATATCAGCTTGAAAGATTGTATGCGAGAGGAAAGGATTTAGGCGAGATTAAAATTAAGCCATATGTGAGACAGGATGTTTTTGAACAACGTATTCATCATGCAATGGCTACAGGAAATTGGGTTGGAGGTAGAACTGGGGTGAGCCAACTTCTGGACAGAACTTCCAATCTATCTACAATAAGTCATTTGAGGAGAATTACATCGCCCCTCACACGCTCACAGCCACATTTTGAGGCAAGAGATTTGCATTCTACTCACTGGGGACGGTTATGTCCAAATGAAACTCCTGAAGGTCCAAATTGTGGACTGGTTAAAAATTTGGCTCTGACTGTTGAAATTTCAGAGGGTTATCCAGAGGATGAAGTAGAAAAAGAGTTAATGAAGCTTGGAGTTATGGAAATAAAAAAAGGTTTGAAAGGAGCAAGAGTCTATCTGAATGGCAATTTAGTAGGAATTCATCCTGATGGAAATAAACTTGCAGAGGAAATAAGAAAGAGAAGGAGAGCCGGTGAAATTGACAGGGAAATAAATGTATGCTATTATGAAGATAGTAATGATGTTGTTGTGAACTGTGATGCTGGGAGGGTAAGAAGACCTCTTCTAATTGTAAAAAATGGCAAATTGCTTTATACAAAGGAGATGAGGGAGAAGGTAAAGAAGGGAGAAATTTCATGGAGTGACTTAATAAATATGGGCATAATTGAATACATAGATACAGAAGAGGAGGAAAATGCATATATTGCATTGGAGGAAAAAGATTTAACAAAAGAACATACCCATATGGAAATTGATCCGCTTTGCATTCTTGGAATTGGGGCAAGTCTTGTTCCATATGCAGAACATAATTCTTCTCCCCGTATCACAATGGGTGCTGGAATGGGTAAACAGTCTTTAGGTTTTGCAACTGCAAACTATAGAAAACGCCCTGATACCAGAGGACATCTTCTGCATTATCCTCAGGTTCCTTTGGTAAAGACTATCTCAGCCAATTATATAAACTTTCCACGACGTTCAGCAGGTCAGAACTTTATTGTTGCAGTATTAAGTTACCATGGATATAATATGGAAGATGCTCTTATAATGAACAGAGCATCCATCGATAGAGGGCTTGCAAGAAGCACTTTCTTCAGGACTTATTCTGCAGAGGAGCAACGCTACCCAGGAGGACAGGAAGACCATTTTGAGATACCAGATCCTGAATGCAGGGGAGTAAGAAGTGAGGAAGCTTATATCCATCTTTCTGACGATGGAATAATAACTCCGGAATGTGAGGTAAGGGGAGGAGATGTTCTGGTTGGGAAAACCTCTCCACCTCGTTTTCTTGAAGAACCAACAGATGTTCTTGTTCCTCAAAAAAGAAGAGAAACATCAATTACTGTAAGACATGGAGAAAAGGGATTTGTTGATACTGTTGTAATATCTGAAAAACTAAATGGGGCAAGAATGGTTAAAATAAAAGTGAGAGACGAAAGAATTCCAGAACTTGGAGATAAATTTGCATCAAAACATGGGCAAAAAGGAGTTCTTGGTCTCATAGTTGAGCCAGAGGATATGCCATTTACGGAAGAAGGAATTGTCCCAGATTTGATAATAAATCCACATGCAATTCCAAGCAGAATGACAGTTGGACATGTTCTGGAAATGATAGGTGGAAAGGTTGGTTCACTGGAAGGAAGATTTGTTGATGGAACACCATTCTCTGGAGAACCAGAAGAAGTTCTCAGAAAGGAACTCGTTAAAAATGGGTTCAAGCATAATGGAAGAGAAGTTCTTTATGACGGAGAAACAGGAAAAGCTTACTTGACTGACATTTTTGTTGGTGTCATTTATTACCAAAAACTACATCATATGGTCGCTGGAAAAATACATGCAAGAAGCAGAGGACCTGTTCAGATATTAACCAGACAGCCAACTGAAGGAAGGGCAAGAGAAGGTGGATTAAGATTTGGGGAGATGGAGAGAGATTGTCTTATTGGGCATGGCGCATCTATGACAATAAAGGAGAGATTGCTAGAAGAATCAGATTTAACAGTTCAGTATGTATGCGAGAATTGTGGTCATATAGTTTTCAAAACAAGAAGAGGCTTTCTGAAATGTTTATTATGTGGAGACGATGCAAAAATATTTCCAGTTGAGATGAGTTATGCATTTAAATTGCTCATTGAAGAACTTCAGTCATTAATAATCGAACCAAAGCTTGTTTTAAGGGGGTTGATATGATGATTACACCTTCAAAAAAAGAGATAGATAAAATTGTTTTTGGGTTGCTCTCTCCAGATAAAATAAGAAGGATGTCAGCAACTCGAATAATAACACCAGATACATATGATGAAGATGGATTTCCAATAGAGATGGGATTGATGGATACACGCCTTGGGGTAATTGAACCTGGTTTGAGATGTAAAACTTGTGGGCAGCGTGTTAAGGATTGTCCAGGTCATTTTGGACATATTGAGCTTGCAATGCCAGTTATACATGTCGGTTTTGCAAAAACAATATATGCCATTCTTAAATCAACTTGCAGGGGATGTGGAAAACTTCTTCTAACTGATAAAGAAGTTGAAAATTTAAAAGAGTTATATAAATTGGCTACAAAAAAAGGAGAAAATACATCTGCCTTTATAAAAGAAGTTGTTAAAAGAACTGGCAAGGTGGCAAACTGTCCCCACTGTGGAAGAGAAAAATTGCAGATTGAATTTGATAAACCAACAACTTTCAGGGAAGGAGGACACAAAATGAC
>DRIF01000190.1 GCA_011052825.1 Thermoplasmatales archaeon | reverse complement strand
GACAGAGCCTCTGTTACATGCAGATATGTAAAAATAGTAGATGATGAAAGTTTCATATATAAAATAAAGATATATTTGTGGTACAAATGAATAAAAAATCACAGTTTTTTCTAATTGCAGCAGTGATCGTCTGTTTAATGATCTTTTCAGTGAACAGAACATTCTATACCCCTCTTTCTATAGAAACAGAGAATTATTATGCATTGTACACGAGTATAAAAAATGCATGCATGGACACCGTAAAGTACTCGGATGATTTAAGTAACGATTTAGAGACATTAAAGGAAGAAATGGAGGAATTCTGCAAAGAAACAAATCTAAATATTATTTTGGATTATGAAATAGAAGGTAACAGTGTGGATTTCTATTTAAAACTCTTTACACCAGAAATATTGATAGAAGACCCATTTAAGATAGTAGTATCAAAGATGAATGTGAAAATAGAGGATACTCTCCGGGACAAGATTATTGTCATGGGGGATATAATAGAAAAAGAAGATTTTTATAAACATAAAAAAATATATAAATATGATAATAAATTTATAAAACTTGATAAAAATGGTACCGAATTCAAAATAGAAGGATATTATGTAGATTCAATCCCTAAAATAGGATCTTTTTCTATTATAGATTTAAAATACACCCCTTATGAGATAATAGATGAAGATCTAATAAATTACGATTTTATAATCGTTGACAGTATTTCAGGAATAGATTATGAAAAAGTTAATATCATTTATGAATATTTAAAAAATGGAGGTAATGCTCTATTTATAGGTACAAGCGGCAGGAATTTTGTGAGTATATTGAATGAGGAAGATATAAAGATTTTAAATATGACAAAAAATGATTTTTATTCTGACAACACAGAACTTGTGACGATAGGTAAAGGCAACGTTTTTTTAAGTTATGGGGATAAAAATATAATAGTTTATGGGGATAAAGCTTATGAGAATGGAAAAGAGATAAATACTGGCAAAGTATTCTTTTCCTTAATAGATAAAGACTATGAGGATATACTAACAGAGATAATATTTGCAACCTTTGAAAAAAAAGAGCAGAAAAATATAGATATTGAGATCAATGAAGATATTATCTTTACAGTATCGGATTGTAAAAATTTAGTTCTGGAGATAAACTCCGAGAGATTTGTTCTTACCTCTTCATACTATTCTCAAACTTTGCCTTTTAAAAAAGGCGAATACAGACTCGTTTTAAGAGATGAGACTGTTATTTACAAGATAGTAAGCATCGTTATATATTAGATTATATAGTATCACTTGCTATCAGGGATGATCGCTGACCGAAAGATTTAAATACTAATGATTCGTATTATTGTTCAGCAATATTGTTTCAACGGTGATGAGCTTGCGAGAAAAGTCAAAAACAACATTCCTGATTCAGCCAGAAAATAGGATTATAGACGAAATGGAAGATGTTTTAGCCTGCATGTTCTGGCGAAATCCCGAACTCGCAGAACCTGCATTGAAGTTTTTGAACCTGATCAGTGAAAATGACGGATTGAAAGACAGCTACTGGTCGGAGTTCTGCAGCATTACCAATATAACGAGGGGACAGTACGACAGTATTATAAGTAAGCTCAGAGGTGGGGGATTTATTTACAAAAGAAACGATGTATGGAAAGTTTCTGAAGGATTTGAGGAGTTTTTAATAAAAATAGTAAAGGTCACTAAAAAATGGAGAGGGGAAAATGAAGAATAAACTCATGGTCTTGCTTATAATTATATTATTGCTCCCAAAGATGGAAGCAGATATAGTGTACGATGATAAGATTAAGGTAAAGACCGAAGTTTACAAAGATGGTACTCTCGATTCCTCTCTTACAAAAATTTACAAGGGGATGCTCATAGATATTGATGGACTGTATAAATTAAAGATTGCAGATTATGACCTTGATAATGGAACGATATACCTTGAACTGTACAAAGATTACAAGAAAATGATCCTCTACCAGTGGAACTGTGAGAACAATATTTACACGATCTCCAATGTACTTGTATGCTGTCCAGAATGTTTCAACAAGAGTGTTCTAGTCTACGAAGACGAGTACTGTGATATCTCTATAAGGTTTCTCTGTTTTGACAGTGAGGGAATGACTCAGGAAAAAGAGGAGAGTTGCTGTCCGATGGATAGTACAACCACTGTGAATACGTACGCAAAACTTCAGATATACTTTCATAAAAAATTTACAAAAATAATGGAAAAAAATCTTATGGAGATAGAAGAAGTAGGACTCTTAGATAACAATGAAAAAGGGTATCAGGTTTCTGAAGATGAGATAATTGTTTCTGATCCATATTATATGACCTTAAAAAACAACAAAATCTTAGTTTACGAAACAGATTACGGTACCAAATTATCGCTCAACATACCAGCTCCGCAGTACAGAATGAATGAAACTTCTTATGGAGGGTATAAAATAGGTATAGTTGATAATGCTATCTTTTCAATGCTCGATCCCTCTGATGGATTGTATAACACGGTATTTAACTCGGAAATGAACGAAGGAAGTTACATAGAATCATCACTGCATAAAATTGAGACAATGGAAGGTATCATAAATGTTTGTAAATTGATAGTTGGCGAGGATATATATACAGTCTATGATGACGGAAAGGAGAATATAATATTTAAAGATGATTTTGGGATTGTAATTACCAAATTTGATCCGGATGACAAAGAGGTTTACTTAAAGTTCTTAAAAAAGGTAGATGAAGAGGAGATAGACAATTCCTCTCTTGACAT
>DRIF01000189.1 GCA_011052825.1 Thermoplasmatales archaeon | reverse complement strand
AATCGAAGATGAAATGAGAGAGAAGAAAAAAATTGAAAGATTAGTAAGAGATTGTTTAATGTACTATGCATCAATGAAATTTTTAATCATTCTTTTTTCAGTTACAGCACTATCTTTCACTCATTGTTTTATAGAGAAAATAGGATTTTTTGTAATTTTAGATGATGAAGATAAATGGAACTGGAACAACTTCTCTTTTTATTGCTGTTAGCAAAAACAGGTCATGCTAACAGCAATTTTTAGCTAACATGCGGAGATACTGAAATATTAAACACTTTTTTATACTAATTTTTATATTCACTTTTTAAGCTGAGGTAGCCAAGCCCGGACTAAGGCGCAGGCCTTGAGAGCCTGTGGTGCTTTGGCACCGCGAGGGTTCAAATTGTGCATAGGCACATGAAAATCCCTCCCTCAGCGCCATTTTTTAAAATTTAGCAAATTTTTTCCTAATCTACCTCTCCAAGTTACTATTTTCCTTTTGCATTTTCCTTTCCTCAAGAGCGTGAGAAATAATAGAAATACATTCTTGGTTTGAAACATAGTTTCGGAATGCAGAGTTGGAATATAAATTAAAACCTATTGCCTCCTTGAGGTTAATTTACAGATTTTAAATATGCCTAAAAAAGAATAGATTATGAATATGATTAATGTTATCTCTATTAATATTATGTCATATCTTATTTTTGGGAATACTCCAATTATTAAAAGAGCGTTGTTAATGCTTGGGGTAACGTTCAGGGCAGAAAATAATAGAATGCAATTTGCTGATATGAAAATGCATATGCGGTTTGCAATTAATTTCCCTCCCTTTAATTTACCGCTCTTTTTTTTTCAAATAGGAGTATCCAAACATACATAACCCGATTATTGAAAATATAACAATCCCTGATAGAATGTAACTTAAATATGGATTTTTCATGCCATAGAATATAAAGTTGGCGTGATGTTCTTCGTATCCCATGTATAGCCCAATTTCAGTCGTTATTACGTCAAGTATTCTGAATATAATAAATAATATAATTAATGGAATATAGCCATTTTTTTCAATAGACTTTTCTGACCTGAAATGCATTTATGAGTGAAAGTGTTTTCTGATATAAAAATAGTTACTCTCTATATTTTTAATACTAAATTTTACCAAATTATGCAGGGGGTGGGATTTGAACCCACGAAGGGCTTCCCCACAAGGCCCTGAACCTTGCGCCGTTGACCGCTTGGCTACCCCTGCACGTAAGGAAAAAGATTTACAAATTTAAATTTATCCAATAGGTTTTAGGACTCTTTTCTTTTTTTCATGAATAAAAATATTGAGATTCCAGCAATTGCAATTGCAAGAATAAAAATTCCTGCCATTATTTCAACTTTCTTTTCATCTCTTTTTGCATCTTTTTCATAGGTTTCTGCATTGAGACAGTAAATTTTTCCTCCAGCAGAAAAGAAAACTTTTCCATTTGTTGCAACAATATTTGATTTAATTGGAGTAACAATGTAGTTGTACATTCCTTCTATCTCATAGAGAGGAGCATAACTTGAATGAACAATTCCATTACTTTTGTTTACTGAGTAAAATCTTCCATCGCTTGATGAAATAAATATGAATTTTCCATATTCTAGTATGTGATGAACTGATGCATTACAGCTGAAAGTCCATTCTAACTCTCCATTTTTATTCAAACAGTAAACGTTCCCATCTGCACTACCAACATAAATATTTTTACTTCCATCAATATCATTTATGCTCCATCCAGCAGTGAAAGTCCATTCTAACTCTCCATTTTTATTCAAACAGTAAACATTCCCATCTGCACTACCAACATAAATATTTTTATCCAAAAAGATATCTAAGATTTCTCCATATGCTTCAAATTCCCATTTTTCAGAAATGAGTTTTTTTCCATTTGCAATATAAATTTCATCATCCCATTCAATAAAATTAATCTTTCCACCATATATTTTCTCTTCTCCTTTGTATAAACCATCTGCATTTGCAATATAAATTTCATCTCCTTTCTCAATGTCAATCCCTCCTTTTCCCTCCCATAATTTTTTACCATCGGGAGAGAAGGAATATGATGCGTTTTCAGTTACAACATATACATTTTCATCAGCATCAGCATCATTTATTCTCCCGTTCAATTTCTTTTTCCATAATAAACTCCCATTTTCATTGAATGAATACAAATTATCTCTAAAGTATGCATAAATGTTTTTTCCACATTTTTCAAAATTTGCATAATCAAAATTCATTTCTCCAATATCATAACTCCAGAGCAATTTTGCATTTTTTCCTTTTCCTGTATTCCCTTTTTCATATTCTGGCTTAAAATCATATGGAACTCCATATATTTTCACCCATCCAGCAGGAGGCACATCTCTCACACCTTTTAACTTATAGAGGAATGAAGTATTCCAGATATATGTTGGATTTCCCCAGAAAACCCATAAGGAATTGTTGAATATCATTTTCCCATCTGTAATTTTGCAATCAGTTGTAAAATCTGTAATTGGGGGAGTTGACATTATCTTTTTTACAACCTCTGCATCTATTTCTCCATAATATTTATTGCCTAATTCTTCAAATTTTATGTCTCTTTCACTTGGAGTGTAGAATAATGTATAATATTGATAGCCATTTGCATTTAAAATTAGATGAGCAAGGCGGAATATTGGTGCTTTTAAAACTTCATATCCAATAACCTCTCTTCTCACCTTAAAGTCTATTGGATTGTTTGCACTCCATAAAAAACCATTTTTCTTCCTTATTACGTTATAACTGTATAAACCAAATTCAAGGAGAGCAATTTCTTTTTCCTTGGCATCCGCAATCAGCCATTGAGCATTCATAACTCCAGTATTTTCCTTTAGAAGATAATATATGACATCATCTATGTTGTTGCCATACTGAATTGCCATTCTCGCTCTTATTGCAAGAGGCAAGCCTTTGAGCCTGTACAACCCCTGAATAAATGTTGTTTCAATCATAGCAAGCCCAACATCATTCTGCCAGAAATCTTCATCACTCCATATATAGCCAGGAGATGTTGCTATAATTAGGCGGTGTCCTTCACTTGGTTCGATATCGAGTATAACATTCCATCTTTGTGCTATGTAATAAGAATACCACCACCCTCCACACCATACTGAATCGCTTATAACAATATTTCCATCTTTTGTGGCGTCGCCAACTGCAGCAAAACCATTGCAATGATGCGTTGAATAAAATGAGGAAGCAAAATCATATTCTTTTCCCTTCAACGAAGGAAATATTGAGGAAAGAGAATTAAAAATGTCTTTGAGCATATGAATGCTCTTTGGAATGTTGGTCAAAATGCTCATCAACTCATACATTTCATTCAGGGTGAGTATGTCTTCGTAAGTAACTTCTTTACCATATATTTTAACTCCTCTTGCTTTTACTCCATCTGCTATACCTCTTATTTCTTCCTTATATTCTTCTGGATAACTGTTCCAGAAAATTTTCATTGAAAGTTTTTTGCATTCCTCCCACCATGAGTCAGAAAGTTTTTCATATTTTGTTGAATTTGTATTTATTGGAAGAGATTTCATTACAGGAGAATTATGTATTATGTTGCTCCACCTGTAAATCATATCAGCTATTTCAGCATAAAGCAGATAGCCGTGCTGATAGCCACGCTCATATGGCTTTCCCTCTATATGAACATATATCATGCCATTTATGTTGTATCTGCATGCATTCTCATATATGCAGTTATTCTCTATCTCAATGATATAGTTTAGCGGAGAAATCAGAGGAATTAATAACAGAAGAGCAAGCAGTTTCATATATTGCAATAAAAAAGAGAGTTAAAAATCTATTTATTCTTTTAGTACAATGTAGAATACGGAAATTTTCGCTTTGCTGATTCACCAAACAGCATGGTGAAATTGACAAATGTAAAGATAAAATAGATAATTAAATGTCTATAGAATGGAGATATTAAACCAGGCAGGCAACAAACGTCTCCAATATATCCGTAAGGAGGATGTAGCAATTGGTGAAAAAAGAGAATATATATAGAGAAAATGATAAAATTCCAACATTGAATAAAAACAGAAGATTAAAAACATATTTAATGGAAGGACAGAAGAAGATAATCGATGAAGTATAGAATGAGTTTACATTGACAAAATTCCATTGTATAATTTCCCATTTAAATTTTTACAGTATTTTACCACCTAAAATTTTTTTACATTACAATACTTTCTACAATGCTATTATGGATCCTCAGAAAATGTGGACAAAGTGGAATTTTATTTAGATAGCATGTGAACCCTCCGCAGGAGAAGGGCGTATAAGCCCTCAAGCCATAAAATGAGGGTGATGAACATGCTGTATGTTGGAATAGATTTGCATAAGGAGAAAGTATATGGAATAGTGATGAATGAAAATGGGGAACTGATAAAGAAAGAAAAATTTGAGAATGAGCCTGAGGAATTTCATAAGTTTTTAAAGAATATGGAAAAAGCAATTGTGGCAATTGAATCAACAGGATTTGCTACACCCATATATGATTTTCTGGAGGAGAATGGGTATGAAACAAAAGTGGCACATCCTTTAAAGACGAGGGCTAGGGCAGATACAGATTAGCCTTCATCATATAAAAGGCTAGTCATTTTTGGTATAACTCGTATCCTGAAAAATTTATAAAAAAATAAAGAGAGGATCCCATCATTTTTTTGATTAAAATGGGATGGGATGAAATAGAAATAGAAAGGCTAATAAAAAGTAATCGGAATTTTTTGGACAAAGAAATTGGAAGAAAATATGAATTACCGCCACTATTCATAAATCCAACAGAGGAAATTCCTGTAGAAACATCTGAGTTT
>DRIF01000188.1 GCA_011052825.1 Thermoplasmatales archaeon | reverse complement strand
GCTATCATATTTCACCTCCTTTCATCGCTTTGATTACAACAAACGATCCTTCACCATATCCTTCTTTTACAGGATCGATATGTTTTATATTTTCTAAATCATGAAAAACTGTCTGAACAATCTTAAAATTGGAAAATTCTGTTTCTTTTAAGAGATCGATAATTTCATCTACTGAATAAAAATCAGCTTCTTTATAGAAAATACTTTTTTCTTTATTTTTTTGATACATCCTTCCTATTAGACTCTCTCTGTCAATGAATCCCATCAGAAAATATCCACCCGGTTTCAAAACCCTGTAAGCCTCCTGAAAAGAAGTTTTAATGTCATCCACAAAGCAAATAGTTGTTACCATTAACAAGAAGTCAAAAATACATTCTTTTAATGGAAGTTTCTCAGCAATTCCATAGATAATTTTTATCCCTCTCTTCTTTGCAATTCTTCCCATTCTTCTGGAAGGGTCAATACCGTATCTTATCTTCAGAGGTATTGCAAACCTTCCAGTTCCTACACCTATTTCAATACCTTTACCTTTCGGCATCATTTTTTTTACTGCTCGAATCTCTGATTCATAAACAAATCTATTTCTTTCAAACCATTCTTCATACTGTATTGTATATTTTTCAAAGACTTCGATTTTTGCCATTATACCAAGATTCTATTTTTTCTTTTAAAACTTTATTATTGGTTATAAAGAAATAACAGGATTTTCAAGCTTTCCTATCTTTTCTATCACTAAAGTGACTCTGTCGCCAGGTTTAAGAAGTTTTGGAGGATCGTAAAATATACCAACGCCTCCTGGTGTTCCTGTAGCGATCACATCTCCAGGATATAATGTCATGCTCATAGAACAGAAAGATATGATCTCTGGGATTTTGAAGATAAGATTATTCGTATTTGAAGACTGCCTCAATTCCTCATTAACATATGCTTCAAGTTTTAAATTATGGGGATCGGGAATCTCGTCTTTAGTAACGAGATATGGGCCCAAAGGGCAAAATGTGTCAAAACTCTTTCCACGAAACCACTGTCCATCTTCAAATTGTGCCGTGCGCTCTGAAACGTCGTTGAGAATAGTATATCCTAAGACGTAATCCATCGCATTTTCTTTTTCTATGTTTTTCCCCTTTTTTCCAATTATAACAGCTAATTCTACCTCATAATCAACTTTTGTATTTCCTAGGGGATGAATTATAGGATTTTTATGTCCTATCAGGGAAGAAACTGCCTTTGAAAATAAAATAGGATGTTCTGGTATCTTCATCTTAGCCTCCTCAGCATGATCATAGTAGTTAAGTCCAAGGCAAATAATTTTACCTGGAGTTACAGGAGGGAGCCATTTTTCAGGTTCGACAATATTTCCGATTTCTAAATTTTCTTTATTTATAACTTCTAAAACATTTTTTTCTTTTATCACTCTCATTTCTCCTTCCACTATCCCAATTCTTATTTCTCCATCCTGAATAAATCTTGCAATTTTCATGATTTTGAATTTATATGGTATAATAAAAGGTTTGTGCTGAAAATGTCTACTTATGACATTTAACACTTTATTTCAACATAAAATCTTTGATGTCCTTCATCAGAATAATACGGTTAGTTTTGCCATGAGCCTCTATTTTTACTATCCCCTTTCTCTCCATGTCCTTTACAGTCCGGTGAGTCTTTAATGTCGTCATCCCTTCCATCCTGCTTATCTCTGACTGTAATGCTGTACCTCTATTTTCGATCAGTTTTTCTAGCACCTTTTTCTCACTTTTATTGAGAAATTTTAGGATAATATTTTTCTCTGTTATTTTTTTAGGTGTTTCTTTCGAAATTGAATTTCCTTTATTAATGATTTTTGAGATTATTTTCATGTTTCTCTCTAATTTTTCGTCTACTCTTTTAGACAAAAGATAATATGAGACGGGAACTATTACAAGGATCATCAATACGATAGAGATCCATAATATATAACTTGGAACTGTTCGCGAACATTCCCCACGTCCCCAAGGCGGCATGTTCGTGGATGGTTCGCAGGCGCTGAAAAAAATTATGAGCAAAATGCACATTATCGCTGGTATTGAGATCACCAGTAGCCATTTCCTATTTCCTGTATCCATGTTTACTTGTGGAAGGGATGTATTTATAAATCTTTTGTTTGATTTCAGAAATTGGAAATGAAGAATGTTGATTTCGGCAAACTTATATATATTATTTCACAAATATGAAACTATGTAAGACCAATTGTAGGTCTTAAAATAACTACTAAAGAGGCGAAAGCATATGGACAGAAAAATAGGTAAAATCTTAATAGGCGTCAGTATTATTTTAATATTGACAACAGGACTTATCCTCGCGTATGGTCAAGGCAGAGGATTTGTAGATGCAGATAATGATGGAATCTGTGATAATGCAGCTGATTGTCCTAGGTATGGTCAAGGCAGAGGATTTGTAGATGCAGATAATGATGGAATCTGTGATAATGCAGCTGATTGTCCTAGGTATGGAGAAGGGAACCGTATTCAAAATGGCATGGGAAGAGGCAAATGCTACAGGTGTACGGTAACTACTGAAGAATAAATCTTTTCTTTTTTTAT
>DRIF01000187.1 GCA_011052825.1 Thermoplasmatales archaeon | reverse complement strand
TTCGGATTAAAGAAGTCGAATCCATTCAACCAATGATTTATTACAGGGAGGTAAACTTTTTTGGGGTGAGATGGCAAGTCCCTGAAACTAAATATGGGGCTGGAAAGACAACCATTGCTATAAATCTTGGAGGGGCATTAATTCCAGTGTTATTCTCTCTTTACCTATTAATTTTTTCAATCCCTGCAAACGAGGAAAATTCAGTTGTTACATATGTAAAAATTTTTGTAGCTTTTATCATAGTAACGCTGGTTGTTCATGCATTTGCGAAACCACTTAGAGGTCTGGGTATAGCAGTACCATCATTCATTCCTCCTTTGACCTCTGCCATTATCGCAGCCATTCTTTTTCCAATATATGTAAAAACAAACCCTTTCATAATAGCATATATTGCAGGAACCTTGGGCACGCTTGCAGGAGCAGACCTATTAAATTGGAATAAAATATCAAAGATTAGAGCGCCAATGGCAAGCATAGGGGGAGCTGGAGTATTTGACGGAGTGTATATGACAGGAATAGCTGCTGTCCTTATGTTGTGGCTACTCATCTAATAATCTCTATTTTGCAGGAGTCTGAGTAACCATAAAGAATTATTTTGCGGTTGTTTATGAAACACAAGATGGCTGGAGATGAAATGGAAATAGTGAATAAAATGTTTAGAAAAATTATGAAGGTGGAATCAAAAGGGAAAATCATATCTATGCAGATGAATTAGCAGGAAGAGATATGAGACTAAATGGAATTACAAAAGTTGTATGCCCAATTCTCCATGTTGGATTGTTATTTTTGATTATTTATCTGTGGTTTCCTTCCTATTATAATAAATTTGCCGTGGTGGTAGCGGTTGACCTTTTTGAAGTCGCAACTGGAGAAATAACATCTATTGCGGCAGGTATTGGTATGGGGTTAAATCCGATAGTCGTGGCAGTTTTTGTTTCCTACATAGAATCGAGTATATCGCTTTTTGTAGCTGTTAACTTTGATTTATTGAAGAAATTGCCAAAGGCAGGGGAGCAAATAATAAAGTATGAAAATAGGATGAAAACTTACACGGAAACTAAAAAGTGGCTTAAATCAGCTGGTTTTTTAGGTATCTCTGTCGTTGCCGCTATTCCATTTTATGGTACCGGAGCAGTTCCATCTACCATATTGGGAAGGTTACTCGGAATGGGGTGGAAAAAAAGCTGGTTAGCTGTAAGCATGGGAATATTTTTGAGGTCGATGCTAATTTCTCTTCTTCTCTATCTTGGATACCTTACCATTTGAATGAAAAATGGCAACAATGTCTTTGCCGATGTACTTGATTTTTGAGGCACCAAGAGAAATAAAATAATTTTTTAGATCCTTTCCGAAAAATTCCAAGATATTCTGCGGTGAAGCGGATTGATTCCGTCATTGTCTCCTAAAAACAAGTCATAAAAATAATAGAAATGAGAAATATGTTGCACACGCCCAAATTTATAGGGCGAAGACGGTTCTACCACAATAAGTTTTTTTGTTGTTTTCAGCGCATTTTGGATTAAAATCCTTTCTTTTGGAGTTACATGATGGAGAACATCTATTATAACAGTAACATCGTTCTCCGGATATTCTTTAAAGTTGAATATATCTTTTAATTCAGCATTTAAACCCATCTTTCTTAGATATTTTATAAAAGCGGCATTTAAATCCCATCCGATATATTCACAGCTTTTGTCCAAGTATTTTGCTAGAATCCCTATGCCACAACCAAGTTCAAAGACTACTTTATTGCATCCAATCTCTCTGGAAAGATATGTATATCTTTTAACCAAATTTTTTCTGTGCAAAAGCAATAAGAACAACTGATACAATTCTGGGTGTATATAGGGTAGTGCCTTCATCTAACATCATATAGGTATAATCTGATAAAAATCTATCTGTATTGGTATCCTTTCTTCAACTCCTTTAAGTCCAACTTCTGTTTCTATGCGGAGGTGAAGTTTTTCTGTTTTTGGAAATGGAGGCCAAAATTGCCATAGAATTATGTCGGCACTGAAGGAGCCAGATAAAACTGTTGTGCTATTTGCATTAATTATTTTTCCTGAAATGCTTCCTCCACCAATCTTCTCTTCATACAAATAATATACTGCGTATAATGAAATCGAGATATCTTGCACCTCGATTGAAAAGGAATTCTGGTTATCTATTTCAATTGAAATGCTCGTTTTTACATGGATTGTAGGCGGCGAAGTGTCGATGATATCAAAATTTTCTAAAGTATTTGTTATTTTATATGTTGGTAATTTTACGATTTCATTTATTTTTGGTACATCAATTGTCGCTGTAGAGCTAACAATCGTTTCTTTCTTAATTCCTCCTACTTCAATAGATACTTTTCCCTTTAAAAACATAATAATATTTTCATAATTGAGTATTTTCCAAGGAAGAGTAATATTATCGCTTATTTCCAGCGTTTTATTCGATGAAACATAAAAATTTCCTATAGAAGCATTATAAATTTCAAATCCACTTTCATTTTTTATTGACAAAAATAAGTTTTCTCCGGAAATTCCATAAAAATTTGGGTTTAGAATGAAGGCAGAGTAAGGCAGGACAACTCCATCATCATTTATTTCCTTTATTTTCCCGTGTAAATCTATTGAAGGAGCGGAAATCTCTTGTATTGGAGAAAGTAAAATATCTATTTGACTACCAACATTTATCAGTTTCTTTATTAGCATCTTTGTACCAACTTTTCCATTTATAATAACAGTAACTTTCTCTGGAATCTTTTCTTTAAAGCTGAAACGATAGTTTCCATAAAAATTTCTGGAGCTTTTTGGAGGAATACTTCCAGTGGTAAGGGGAAATTCAGCCAGCTTTTTTCCGTCTCCAATTATTTTCGCCTTCAATTCTTTCATAATTAACGGAAATACATTTTTATTTTCTATATTAACCGAAATATTCAAAAGCATTTCATCTGATGAAATATTCATCAGCCTTATTTCTACTTTTGTATCTGGAGCTGAAATAGAATAAAAAAGGAACACTGTAAAAACTAACATAATGACAATGAATAAAATCGAAACCATGGAAACAATTTTCCATGCATTTTTTCTAACTTTTTTCTTAATTTCTTCCCAGGTGAACATCTTCCTCATACATGCTCCACAAGCCACTCATAGATCGATTTATATACTTCATCTGGAGCATTTTTCCCTATTATCTTATCACAGTGTCCATACCCTTCCAATTCAATGTATTCTTTGTCTTTACTACTCACATTTTCGTATGCATATTTTACAGCACTCGGTGGAGCAAGTTTATCTTTATCACCAGCTACAAATAGAATAGGCGCAGTAAATCTTTTTAAATCATAAGAGCCTGAGCAAAAAATTTTTCTTAGCATAGGATACTTCAAAAATCTTTTACACATTACAGGGAAGCGAGGATATTTACATAGCTCATTTATTTCCGCACAAAATAAAAGTTGACTCAAAACCTTTGTTGAAGTTACATCTCCGGCTTTAATTAAAAACTCATTTAAAACATCCTCATATA
>DRIF01000186.1 GCA_011052825.1 Thermoplasmatales archaeon | reverse complement strand
TCCATCATCCACAATAACCCATAACACGGGTTTTAATGTTTGAGATGCTATGGACCGGATAAGATCTGGCAAATTAACTCCTTCGTTCTTAACCGGCGTAACAATGAGATAGTTCTTTTGAGAGTCTGTCATATTCCTTGTGTCCACTCCAAAGAGCCATAATTTACTTTTACCATCTGAACAACCTCGCAACCTCGAACGCCTCTGCAAATTCCACGCCCATGGTGTACCCCCTCGCTTTCGCCAGACCTATGATTGCCTCTTTTTCCATGTATTCCTTCTTGTTCTGTGAAACGTATTCTCCTATACACCTCAATTTATCTTCAAATACCTCGCTAACGTCACTGAATGCCGCTGGTCTAAATTCTATTGTGGTTGAGGGCGTTTCATATAAGAGAATAGCATTCTTCATCCGACGTGAGGCAGATAAGGTGGATTTCGCAATATTCGCATGATCCTGATGAAAGTCCTTGGGAGAGTGGACATACACTATCTCAGGTTCAAGTTCTTTTATATGCTCATCTAACAGACTGACTGTGTCTCCATCATGCATTATCATTGTGTCAGGCAGATTTAAGAAGTGAACATTCTCAACTTCCATTAACTTCGCTGCAGCCATCACTTCAGACTTTCTTCTATCTGCATCTCCACTTTTCTCTCCAAGGGATGCAACGACATAACAGACTTTATCGCCATTCAAAACATGTTTCCTGATCGTGCCCCCACATCCAAGTTCTATATCGTCTGGATGTGCCCCAATCGCAAGAATATTTCTATTTTTCATCCATAACCCTTTTATTAAGGCATCTTGCCCACATTGAACAATGCATCTATCGCCGCCATATCTGGTTCAAAGCCTTCATAACGCTGTTTATAAACGGGATGTTTAAAATCCTGAAATACCACTTTTATGCCTTTCTTCTGGAATAACGAGGTATCAAGATAATTGCGCCCCGCAGCTCCAGAGAGATATGTATCCCCCCCTAATGCCTCAACCATCTCTACCAGCCGCTCAGTGGATCTGGATGTAAAGCCTAACTCGCTGGAAAGTCCTATTTCTGTCTTTATATCAAATGCTTTTTTCAGAAAGTTTATCAGTTCCATGTTCAGCTCAACCAGTTTATCATATCTTTTCTCATAAATCTTCTTCAGTTCGTCTGCATACTCGCTGTAATAAGCCGCACCCTTGTAATTGTCCTCGATATCTTTGAAATGTGCATCCGCCCATCCCAATCCTTTCCATGTGCTCACTTCGTTTTTTATCCTTATCTCGTTTATCGGTAGATGTTTCTTCTCAACCGGTACTGTGAGCCATTTCCAGCCATTATGTATTCTGATTCTATTGCGATGCTGGAAATCACTTTTGTTGAACTGTGCGTCATCGTAGATCACGAATAGATCTGATTTTTTCATCTTGTCAAAGAATCCCAGATATGGGAGGTAATTGGGCTGGTGGATTGCGATGATCATTTACATATTACCCATTTTGTAGCTCTTGTGAGGATGTTCCGCAATTGCTTTTGGCACTAAAAAATTCGATTCTTTTTGGTTTTGAAGCCCTATTTGCATTTCTTTTCTTCCATTTTTGAATTGTTGGACAGCCTCTTGTATTTGTGAAAACTCTGTGTATAATCATCTATAAATTCCGTCATAAACTCTGTAACATCTATTTTTTTCATTAAGCAATTTCTCTTTTTTACTCTTCTAGACGTGTTTTTTTTTTGGATAAAAATACGAGTGCTTTATTTATGCCCTTACCTGACTCATCATAAATAAAAATTAGACCATACCTTTCTTCCAGAACAATAAAATTACCCATTTAACTCACCCTTTAACTCATTAATACAATGGATATCGCTACCCCTGACTAATCTAACATTATATCTTCTCGCTACACTTATCCAATTTTCTGAAGGAACACTATATTTTCCATTTATCTCGAGCAAAACCTCTTGTTTCCACATCGACTTAAAAATTTTAATTAACTCCTTTTCAGACAATTCTAAACCGTGTTTAGTTAAAAATGCCCCTGGGTGTGCCCAAGCATTAACATATCTATTTCTCAAAACACTATTTAGACTTTCTATATACATATCAATATCTTCAGGAAAAGAATGAAAGGCGAATATCGAATAATCAACTTCTTTTAAAATCCACTCTTCAACATCGAACCCCCCGTTCGGTAAAACTTTTGCTTCACATCCAGATAATATTATTAGATTGAACTCTTCTCTTGCTTTTTCAATATCGTCTAAAAATTGATTGAAATCGTAATACACGTGATTCGTATTTTTTCTAACGTGCTCTGTAAAGGCAACTAAAGGGATTTTCAATTCTATAGCTTTTTTACAATATTCGGATACACTATTTTTGCCATCTGTATAGTTTGTGTGGATATGCCATTCTCCTTTCAATAGATAGTTGGTATACTTCTTCCAGATTTTCATAATCTCCCCAAAATCGTTGCTTCATTCACTCTGATACCCCCCCAATACCTCATTATTCTTGTTCCCCACACAATATCAAACTCAGGAACTTCTTCCCCTAATGCATATTTAACCGCTCCATAAATGATGTTTGCTCCTGCAAATGTCGCCAAAACCATAGTCCCCTGGATTCTTGGATTCGATTCTAAAAGTTTTGGTACATTATTTTCGTCTAATTTAAATTGGAAACCGTAAGCATATCTTAAGTCTAGTGCTTCACTTAATCTTTCAGAATATTCAATTATCTCTTCATTTTTCTCGACAGTTCCGTTAAAAGTTATCCCATACTTTATTAAATCTCTTTTTCTTGGAATTACTGTAAGAGACTCGGTGTTTAACACATCGACAGTATATTCCTTATTGGGTAAATATTCCATAACTAATAAGCGAGGGAATGAAGGTCCCAAAATCTCTTTTAAATTATCCATTTTTAGGTATACTCCTGTTGGTTTCTTAGAGTAGAATATATCTTTTAAATTCATTGATTCATCGATAATTCTTAGCCCTCTCATGCCATTTGATACAGGGGGTTTAACAACAACTCGTTTTTTAGGCCACCCCAATTCATTAGCATATTCAAGTAAATCATTAAAATTATCTGCTAAATAAAACTTAGGCGTTGGAACATCTATTTTATTTGCCGTTTTCATAAGTTTGTATTTGTTGTTTGCTATTTCTATACTATTTCTATCCGATATAGTAATTTCAGTTCCGATATTTCCAAAATCTTTTTTGTGTTCTGCTAATGCAGGTAGTTCCGCTGTATTTTGCGGTAAAAGTACATCAACGCTTTCTTTTTCACAGATATTTAACAATTGTGAGAGATACTCATTATTAGAGGGTTTTGGAATCTGGTAAAATTTGTCACATAAATATTTCCCGATAGCATCTTCTTTCATATCCGTTCCTACTGTCTTTATTTTTCTATTATCAAAGTTTTTTTCGAGTGAATATAAGGTTCCTTTTATTCCGGGAGCTCCTACCCCTGTTATTAGAACAGTTATACCATCCATCGTATCACCTCAAAAGCCTCAGCACATTCTGAATTGCACTGAATTCCTCTTGTTTTCGCTAATCCTTGAATAAACTCTTCTGAGAAGTATGCTTTTTCTTTTGCCAATTGTGATTTATAATTTTTTAACATCTCACATTTTTTAATTATATGTTCTTTTTTTAATTTCACAAATAATTGTGTGTTAAAAGTTACATGGTTCCAAGGCAATTCATAACAAATTATGCTTGACATCGTTTTAAATGCTCTTATCATTTCATTTGCAACTACTTGATGGTCTTGATGGAAATCATTTAGAGATGGACCGAAAACCACCTTAGGTTTAAATTCTTCTCGTATACGTATCAAGTTCTCTAAAATTTCTTGTCTATGATCATCCAAATATCTTACTTTGAAGTTATATATCCTGTAATTTTTTTCTTTCAAACCAAGACTTTCTACAACTCTCAAGAATTCTTTCTTTAAAGTATCCTTTGGTAAATTTTTTGGTAAGGACTCCTCAGCAGCAGAGAACACAATCCATAATATTTTATGCCTTTCTTCGATAAATTTAATTATGCTGCCCCCACAGCCTAACTCTGCATCATCTGTATGGGGGGAAAGGATCAATATTTTCATAAAGACCGCCTCAATCTGAATCTATCTTGATAATTTGGATTCTTTTTCATTATTTTTAAACTTTCTGGATAAATTTCCATAAATTTAATCATAAATGCTGTTACATCAATTTTATCTTTAAGTAACTTCTCTCTTTTTCTTTTTCCTTCCTTTTTTATATTATTTTTTTGGAGGATCTCTACAACTTTACCAATTGCTCCATTCTCAGCATCGGAAATCCACATTAAGTCGTATTTGTTTAAGTCATAAAATATTCCACAATATTTAGCCGTTGTGGATATATGGATTGCGTGTGTTCCCAATACTGCACTCTCGGTCGCCATTGTTCCACCCTCTCCAATATACAAACTCGCATAATACAACAAATCATGTAGCTTCTCTGGCGAGATTTTGATCTTGTACTTCTCCAGTTTCGTATTCAACACCCCTTCTGAAGTAATAAGCACCCGCCCGTATTTATCCAGTTTCCGCACCAATTCCATCTTGTTTTTGATGCCGTGTTGGCATATATCATGCGTTGCCCCCCACGAAACAAAACGCAGGATAATGAAGTTATCATCCCTTCTCAACCCCAGATCATCCAAAACAGATGGATCGGGTTTAAAATAATTTGGATGTAAATATGCGAGTTCGTAATAACCATTAAAACGAACATGTTTCTTTCCAAAATCTCTCATGTAACAATCAGGGGTTACCACAGCATCAGTGAACGGCAAACAAATTTTCTGGGCTACTGTAGCATGTTCTGTATCCTCAAATATAATAAAAGGTTTATTTAAAACAGCACTAACATGCGCTAAATGTGGCAACGCAC
>DRIF01000185.1 GCA_011052825.1 Thermoplasmatales archaeon | reverse complement strand
GCTCTAAACTTAGTTGCATTAACGAGATTGCAAAATGGTGTAGCGGATAATCTCATTAGCGTGGCATATTTAACTTAACATTTGCTCAATCATTGCTTTTATTCATAAATTGGTTAGATTTGAAAAGAATTGATTTGATGTATTTTTGCTTGTTTTTCAGATCATCATGCATTTTTACCGCAATAACAGCAGCAAAACAAACTATTTTATTGAAAATTTGTTATTGCCGAGCTCTTACAATAACAAAATACAGATTTAAAAATGGTAAATCTGTATCTGCCGACCAACAACATTTTATAAGATGGCTAATATTTTATACATGGTTTATGTTTTGGATACCTCTGCAATTCTATCTGGAAAAATTTTTGGTGGTAACACCGCAACATCTCCCAAAGTTTTAAATGAAATAAAACCAAAAGGACATTCTTGGAGATTACTCGAATACATGAAAAGTATCGGGATGAAAGTAATTTCTCCTCCAGAAGAATCTTTGGAAATTGTTAAAGAAACAGCAGAAAAAACAGGAGATATCGCAAATTTAAGCGATACTGATTTGGAAATTTTGGCTCTCGCCTATCATCTGAAAGCAACTCTTCTCACAGATGACTATTCAATGCAGAATGTTGCTAGAGAATTGAAAATTGATTACATGCCCATAGTTGAGGAAGGAATAAAGAAGAAAATAGAGTGGATTTATGTATGCTCCTCATGCGGAAAAATTTATGAGAAATATGTTGAAGAATGTATCATATGTGGGGGTAAAATAAAAAGAAGAGCATCCAACAAAGCAAAGCATTTATAGAAGTTATATATGTTGTTGGTATGTGCCTTGCGGTTCCTGGAAGGGTTTCAGAGATAAAAGGCAAAAAGGCGATAGTTGATTATGGAGGGATAAAAAGAACAGCAGACATTTCCTTAGTTGATGTTAAAGAAGGAGATTATGTTATTGTTCATGCTGGCTTTGCAATACAGGTATTAAATAAAAAAGATGCTGAAGAAACATTAAAAATTTTTGAGGAGTTTTTTGAAAATGCATGAATTTTCCACAATGCAGGAAATTGTTTATGCTATTCTGAATGAAGCAAAAAGGTATAATGCGAGGGAGATAAGCAAGGTTATTCTGGAAATAGGAGAGTTAACTTTTCTGGGAGAGGAGCAATTAAAGTTCGCCTTCAATATTTTAAAAGAAGGAACAATTATGGAAAATGCTGATATTGTTATAAAAAAAGTTAGAGCAAAAATAAGATGCAATTGTGGATATGAGGGGGATGTTGAATATGGATTGAAAGACGAATTTCACATTATTTTTCCTATTTTAAAATGTCCTGTATGTGGGGGAGAAGTTGAAATTGTGAAAGGAAGGGAATGTTTGATAAAAAAAGTTGAAATGGAGATTCCAGATGTTGCAATTAAGAGATAAAAAAATTGCAGATAAAATTTTAAGCAAAATAAAAAATTTTGATTTAAAAATTAAGATAATGCATGTATGTGGAACTCATCAAGATACAATTGTGAGATATGGTATAGATAAACTTTTGAAGGAGTGTGGCGTTGAAGTTATACAGGGTCCGGGATGTCCAGTTTGTGTTACAACTCAGCTTGAAATTCAAAAAGCCATCACCCTCGCAAAAAATGGAGTAAGGATAGCAACCTTTGGAGATATGGTGAGGGTGCCTGCTGGCGAAACATCATTAGAAAAAATAAGGGCAGAAGGAGGAGATGTTAAAATTGTTTACAGCATAGATGACGCCCTGAATATGGCAAAGGAAAAAGAGGTTGTTTTTCTTGGCGTGGGTTTTGAAACAACTGCTCCATCTACTGCAGTAACTTTGCTTAATAAACCTAATAATTTTTATGTTTTGAGTTATCATCGTTTTATACCTCCAGCAATGGATACTCTTCTTGGAATGGGTGAGATAAAAATAGATGGAATAATATGTCCAGGGCATGTTTCAACAATTATAGGAATTCTACCTTATATCCCAATTTCTGAAAAATATAAAATTCCCCAGGTTATTGCTGGTTTTGAGCCATTGGATGTTTTAATGGCTGTTTACATGATAGCAAGGCAGATAAATGAGGGGAGACATGAGGTTGAGAATGAGTATATAAGATGCGTTGCAAGAGAAGGTAATTTAAAGGCACAAGAAGCAATGAAAAAAGTTTTTTGTCCATCAGATGTAAAATGGAGGGGTTTTCCAAAAATTAAAAAATCAGGAATGGCTTTAAGAAAAAAATTTGAGGAGAATGACGCTGAAAAAATATATGAAGACTTACTGAATGAAATAGAGGAAATTCCAGAGCCAAAAGGATGCAGATGTGGAGATGTGTTAAGGGGAATAATATATCCACAGGATTGTCCTCTTTTTGGAAAGATTTGCACTCCTTCAAAACCAGTTGGTCCCTGCATGGTTTCTGTGGAGGGTGCATGCAATATTGAATACAGGTATAAAAATGATTGAAATAAAAAAAGGAACTATCGAAGAAAGGATAATCAGAACGGTTCAGAAAGAATATCCAATAACTTTGAAGGAGTTGAGCAAAAAACTTGGAATTTCTGAAAAAAGATTGATGGCAGAACTGATAAAAATGCAGGCAAAAAATATTCTCGTAATGGAAAAACTTCCAGATAAGACATACATACGCTTAATAAGGTTCGATTTTTTATTTGTAGGAAGGAGGACGCAATATAAATTCATAAAGAAAAAGAAGGTGAAAGAGGAGAAGAAGGAGGATGAGGACAATATTATGTATGGATGAAGTTTCTTCCAGTTATCTTCTCATAAAGCTCTATGTATAAGTTACTCACTTCCTCTGAAACATTATCTGGCAAAGGAGGTATAGGTGGCTCATCAATTTTATTTTTTCTTGCGTTCTTCAATTTATCATAATATCCTATTTTCTTATAGTAATTTCTCACGAATTCTTTACTCATCTCAATAAATTCATTTTCCTTATACTTCTTCATATCCCAAAATCGGTCCTCATCTGGTGTTCCAAATGTATCTACAACCACCAAATTTCTATCTTCGTCTAAGGCAAATTCCTTCTTACCATCAACATGAATTAATCCTCTTCTTTCAACTTCTCTTGCCATTTCATAATCAATTTTGATTACCACTTCCTTTATTTCCTCAATTTCCTCTTTCTTCAATCCCCCAATTTTCATTGCCTCTTTTTCATCAATCAATCTATCATATTTTTCAAATTTTGTGGTGAATTCTATAATTGGCTCATCAAGTTTTTCTCCATATTCATATTTATCTTTATTTCTTTCATAAAATGAGCCAGCAACATAATATCTTGCTATCACTTCCAATGGAATTAAATAATTTTTTTTATCAACTTCGCCTTTATCCACTATATCAAACTTTCTGACAATCATTTCATTCATCTTATTTCTCTCTACAAAATGATTTTTTATACCAATTTTGTTGCATCTTTCAAACCAGAAACACGCAGTTCCACATAAAACAGCACCCTTCCATCTTATTTTAGTTGGAACTATTTTGTCAAATACAGATATGTTGTCCGTGAATACAAATTTTAATTTTCCCCCTCCAATATCATAAACTTCTTTTACCTTTCCCTTTCTTACAAGCATTTTAACCCTCCTTATAACCCTTTCAACAAATCCACCATCTTAATAACTCCCATATATTTTCTATTTTTACACACAATCACAAATTTTTGCTCTTCCATTATTTCAATTATTTTATCTCTTCCATCTTCTGGGTTGCATGTTTTTATTCCATATTCCATGAAACCTCTTACACGGGATGCCATTAAAGAGATTTTTTCTTGATGATAATCTGTTATTTTGTTGTGGGTTGTAAGAAGTTTAAGGATATTTTTAATT
The DNA here is from genome assembly GCA_011052825.1 of Thermoplasmatales archaeon. Lineage (GTDB taxonomy): Archaea > Thermoplasmatota > E2 > UBA202 > JdFR-43 > DRIF01. Next base: position 9,821 of record DRIF01000185.1, on the reverse strand, counting down.
CCTATAATCCCAGAAAAATTCTCGCCAGATAGAACAGGTAATATATCTTCTCCCCTCTTTTTCATTAAGTTGAAGACATCTCCTATTTCATCATTTCCATTTACAGGTTCTACAAATCTCATGAGAGATTCTGCATTTTTTTTTATACCAACTTTTTTTGCAATGTCCAGTGAAGTTAAATATCCAATTAAATCCTTATTATGTGTTACTATTATAGTATCAACGCCACTTTTTTTCATTTTGCTTATCACCTTTTCTATTGAATAGGTGGCATCCACCTTTGGCACTCCCACAACAAAATCTTTTATTCTCTCCTTCCCAGATAACTTGCTTTTTAACAACCTTCTATTATCTATTATTCCCCAAGCTTTTTTATCATCCATTATAATTGGAAAATCCCCTCCCTCATACAGATATCCAAATATTTTGCTTATTTTATCATTTTTATCAAACTCTCTAAAATTTTTTCTAACAATACCTTCCAGCATTATACAATAAAGATTTTTTTATAATAAAACTTTTCCATCATGAAAGAAATTGTTGAAAAAATAGAGAACTTTGTTAAAAAAAGGAGATGGAAAAAATATCACACCCCAAAAAATCTTGCTATATCAATAGCAATAGAGTCTGCTGAACTGCTGGAACATTTTCAATGGAATGAATATGATTTTGAAGAAATAAAAAAAGATAAGGCAAAAATAAAAGAAATAGAAGAAGAGATTGCAGATATTATGATATACAGCATTTTATTTTTCAGTTATCTCGGCACAGAAATAAAGGGGGCATTACTTGAAAAAATAAGAAAGAACGAGGAAAAATACCCTGCATAGGCAAATAATACATCATTTTCATCATTTTCCTGGAATAATCTTGAAAAAAGCAAAATATTTATAAAAAAGAATAGAATTCTTAACTGTCCTAAAATGAATGGAATAAAAAAGAAAAGGTTAAAAAAGGGTAAGCATTTTAGTTGGCAAATCTAAGGGGGAATAAAATGTATGGGAAAAAGTTAATTAAAAGGGTAGGGAGTTTAGTAATTGTAGCAGTGGTGGTGGCTGGCGCTTTCACCATGTTACCAGCAAATGAAAGAGAAGCAAAAGCAACTGCAGTGATAGAAGAACTGCCACAGGTAGTGATAACTGAGGTTATGTATAATCCAGCGACAAATTACAGCGAGTGGGTAGAACTTTTCAATCCATCTGATACAGGGATGAATTTGACAGGATGGGTATTGAAAGATTCAATTAATACAACATTTGGAGATTTATCTGGGATTGTTTTACAGCCTTATGAATACATAATCGTAGAAGACACAAATATTTTAAATGACAATGGCGACACCGTTTATCTATATAATGATACATATTCCCAGATAGACAGCGTAACCTATACAACAAAAAGCACAGACAACTATTCCATAGAATTGAACGAAACAATGGGGTGGCAGGAAAGCTTGGTGGAAGGAGGTACACCAGGCATGCCAAATAGTGTTATGAATGCACCACAAACAACACCTGAAATAAAGGAAGAAGAATTGCCATGGGGCTGGTATGTTACAAATGTTACAGTTACATTGACTGCTACAGATGAAACAAGTGTGAAAGAGACAAAGTATAAGATAAATGGAGGGGATGAAAAAACATATACAGAACCTTTTGTTATAGAAGGACCTGGAGTTTTTACAGTAGAATACTATTCTGTAGATTTCTGGGGAGTTGCAGAAGATATTAAAAATTTCACAGTTATGATTGCAAACCTCTCCTCAACTTTGGATGTGACACCAACTGAAGTAAACTGGAATGAAACACACACAATAGTTGTAAAGAATGCAGAAGGAAACGTTGGATTATACGCTCCCCGTGAAGATACCCCGAGAAAGGAAGGGACAAGCACATACATTCAGTGGTCTGAATTTCTGTTTGATGTCAGTGGAGAATGGTGGGTTGCTGACTTTGTTGACAGTGTTGAATGCAATGCGGTTCCAATTATAGTTAATCCACTTGAAATTGAAGTAAATGCAACTCCAGATGAGATTGATTATGTGAAAGTTGGGAAAGAGGGAAGCATAGCCACCATACAGGGAACAGCAACAATGAATGGAGAAGCACCAGCTGGGGCAAAAGTTAGATTGACATATCCAAATGGAGATAGTGATACAAAGGATATAAATGCAGATGGTAGCTTTAAATTCCTTGATATAATTATAGGGCAGAAAGGAGCTGGAAAATATAACGTTACGGTATATATTGGTAATGAAACATATCCAGATGCATCTGGATATGATGTGATGATTGTAAATACTGTGGCACCAAATATAACTCTAAAGGAAAATACTGCAAAAGGAGGATTTGATATTGGAACTGTTAGCTTTGAGATAACATATCCAGAAGATGGGCTTGCCCTGCTTCCTGGAAATAATTACAATATATCAATATATAAGGGAGATGAGTTATTTGCATGGAAGAATAATACAGGAACGTCAAATGAGGAAAAAGTTTCATTTGATATAAACAATAAAGTTCTTGAACTCAACTCCTCAATGTGGGAAGCTGGAGATTATACATTAAAAGTATGGGTGGATGTAACTGGAGATGGAAACTGGGAGTATGTTGGAGAAATTGATTATACAGTAAACGCAGCACCTCCAGTAAATCTGAAAATTTTGTATCCACCAGATAAAAAGTTGGATGTTCTTAACGCCACCGCTAACATACAGGTTATCCAGCTACAGATATTTGGAGGAAATATGACTACTTATGGAACTCCAGATGCTCTTGGCATAGGAGAAAACAATGAGAATGTTACTGAAAGAATTAAGGTAGAGGGGGCTGTTTTGTATAGTCCACCAAGAAGTGCATATGAATACTGGAAAGATGGAATATGGAATGTAACAATATTCCCAACAACTGGAAAAAGTAAGATATATGTAAACGTTTCATGGGATGATGAAACTGCAAATGAGACAATTGACACTGTTAAAGGCGGAATTTTAACAATAGAACCTACAGAAATTATAGTCGAAACACCAACAGAGATAAGTATAAAGGTAGAGGACAGGCAAACTCCACCAAACTATTATCCAAATGCAAGAGTATCTTTATATTATGAAGACGAGAACAATTTATATACGATTGGAGAGGCAGTTGAAAATGGAACGAAAACAGGAAATGGTTCTCCAGGAAATGGACAAACAGGAATATATGAGTTCACCGTCTCTTCAAAATATGCCGACAGAAATATAATTGTTGTAGCAGAATTCCAGCCACCAGGAGGAGAAATAACGTATGCATATGGTCGCATTCTTTCTCAACCAGCCCATGATTTGAATACCACATTAATTCCAGAAAAAGTCATGGCTGGAGAGATGACAGAATTTAATGTAATCATAAAGAGAGAAAATGAATCCTACTCTGCCACTTTTGAATTCTACATATTGAATGAAACTGAACTGACAAAACTTCATGAAGGAAAACTTGATTTGGGAACATTTACACCGATTCCATATGAGGGAAGTGCTGGAAATTATACATTCAATAAATACATTGAGGAAGAAGGCAAATATTATTTATATGTGAGAACAACAAACAAAAAACATGATAATATGGAAAATGAGCCAAGCTTTGACGTGAGCAAGGCGAGCGTTGAAACAAGCCCAGGTTTGCTTGTAAAGGATATTGACAAAGATACAGCGGTTATTTTCACTGTAAAATGGGAAGGAGAAGCAGTTAATGGTACTTTGTTAATAAAAGGAGTGACAGAGGTTGCAAGCTTTGAAGCATATGCAAATGATACATATGAAATTGAGATAATAAATGGAGAAGGAAATCTCACAAATCTAACAGCAGTTGCAACTGGAAACATTACCTTTGAATTCAAATCTGCCAAAGAAGGAAGCATTTATGCTGATGCAGATGGAAGTTTGCAGGTTACAACACCTTCTATAGAAATAACAGAACCGAAAGAAAAAGTTGCCTTCCTCGGAGAGGAAAATCTGATAACAATAGTTGTAAGACATCCATTAACAAAAGTAGGAGCAGAAGGACTGAATGTTGAAGTTGAAGTTCCAGGAAGCGGAATGATACCTGTTGGAACAACAGATGAAAATGGAAAACTTTTATTTGGAATAATTCCACTTCAAACTGGTAAAATAAAGATATACGTTGAAGGAGAGTTTGCTGGAAGCATTGATGTATGGATTGGACTAAAGATAATTATTCCGTCAGACCTTGAAGAAGATAAAGAATCGGTGATAGTAGTTACAACCAGAGGAGGAAAGCCAGTTGAGGGAGCAACTGTTAAAGTAAACGGAACATCAATAGGAACAACAAATGAGAATGGAGAAGTCAAATATACTCCAGAGAAACATGGAAAAATAACCATAACAGCAGAGAAAGATGGATATTATCCAGCAACTCCAAAAACAGTTGAAGTTAAGAAGAAGCCATCAACACCAGGATTTGAGTTTATAGGAATTGCAATTGCAATAGCCTTGATTGCATTGATATACAGAAAAAGAAGGAGATAAAAACCTTTTTCTCTTCCCTTTTTATATAATTTTATTTTTTAATTATTGTTCCAACTTTTTCTCCTATTATTGCTTTTCTTAAATATCCTTTTTTTCTTCCATTTATGAAATAGGAGGTGCAATTCATTTTTAATGCTTGGTCAACCTTATTTTTTATCCCTCCTGTTACATCATACATGCCTGCATCCTGGCTGAATTCAAATGGCTCTTTTATTTCTTCGATCAATTTCGCTCCCCTTTTCTCTGGATTTTTATTGTATATTCCATCAACATCCATTAAAAAGATTACTTTTTCAGGCATAAAAATTTTTGAGAGGGAAGAAACGATTTGATCTCCTGAAAGAATATCAATTCCTTTATCAACTGCTATAGCAACATCACCAAATAAAACAGGAATAAATTTTAACTCCAGATATTTTTCTATTATTTCAAAAAATCCTTCCAGAATTTCTCCATTCTCAACAAAAAATATTGAAGAAGGAGTAATAGGAAAGGCAGGTAAATTATGTTCAATGAAAATCTCAACTATTTTTTTATTTAGCTCAACCATTGCCATATGTGTTTTTGAAAATCCAATTTTTTTATTTTCTGAATTCAATCCTTCTCTGATTCCATATTTTTTTGCAAGCGGATGCCCGAAACTACCACCTCCATGAACCACTATAAAATTTCTCTCTGGATAAAACTCTACAATCTCATCTGCAATGTTTGAGACAACTTTTTTATTGAATGAGAATGGCTTATTTTTATTGCTTATTACACTCCCTCCAAGCTTTAATATTATCATTTTTTCTCAATTATTATCTCACTCTCTTTTTCTTGTGCAATTATTTTAATGTAATCTCCACTCTCAATTTCTTCAATATCTATTTTATCAACGCATACTATACCCGCAAGTATTGCACCAGTTGCAACAATTGTCTCAGTTTCTTTATTAATTATTGCAGAAGGAGCAACCCCATTTTTTTTCAATCCATATATTACATATGAGCCAACAGTTGAACCCTTTCCATAAGGAAAAACAAGTATTTTTCCATTAATATTTTGTCCTTCAAGTTCATGTCCTTTCTCTATTACAACACCTGTTTTCATATCTATTCCACCATAAAATCCTATTGGCTCCTTACTTACAATTGCTTCTCCTTCTGCCCTGCCAGGATAAATTGTTCTTCCTTTCATGATAATAATTCCTCCATGCTTTTAAAAACTACCTTTTGTTTGCAGAAGCCAGGCAGATAATGAGCTGCCTTACCCGAATTAACTGCTGTTGTTTCAAACAAATCTTCTATTGGAGAAACAACCATGCATGTATCTGCAATAATTTTTCCTCCCGCTTTCCCAATCTTTTTGTCAATTTCCATTCTCTCTGCAATTTCTTTAACTGCTCTGGAAGTGCATATCCAGAATGGTTTCCTTGATTTTTTTCCCTCTAAAATTTTTGCAATTTTTATTATTTCATTTAGAGATGCGTGAGGGCATCCAAAAATTATTATATCTGGTTCTTCTCCAGTATTCAATCTATCATATGTCTCTTTCAACTCATCTTTTCCAAATTCAATTTTCTCTAAACCATTTATACTCACTTTATCTGCATCAGGTGTTATATTTTCTGCATGATATAATGCAACAGCTCCAGAAGCAGCCATTGCTGCTCCTAACTCTTTCAAATCATCCACATCTGCACCATTTTTTATTCCCTTAAAATATGGTATTTCTTTTTTAATTTCTTTTCCAACATAATAACCCATTGCAGCAAAGTCAGTGCTTGTTTTAAGCTCTGCATCAACCTTAACAACAATAGTTGGTTCTCTATTCTCGTCTAAATGCAATCCATAATATGGGGTATAGCCAGTAATTGCTGAAGCTAATGCTGAAGGCCCTCCTTCTCTATTGGTGCGAGCTCCTATGACAGAATTTGCAAATGAAACAGCAGATGACTCACTCCATGCTATGTGCTGGCGATAGCGGGGTAGATTCCCAGCCAAATATGGAGTGCATGTTGCAGAGATAACAATGCCCATTTTTTTAAATGAGTTTATTATCTCAATCTGTTTTTTTGCAAATTTCTCATCAATTCCCATCTCTCTCCAGTTTTCAATATCCATTCCAGCTGGATTTAAATATGTTAAAACTTTCACCTTCGCCTCTTTTGAAACATCTTGTAAAAATTTAAGACCAGCATCTCCTATTGATTTGTAGGATACACCGGCAACCTGAACAGAGGCAACTGGAATCATTTTTTCTGCATTATATATATCTCCAATTCTAACCAACAAACGCATCATCTTTGCAGTTATATCTCCATATTCCCCATTCAACATTTTCTCCTGTTCCGAGGTAAGATGCATGTTTCGTATAATATAAAGCATTATTAAAATTTGGGGAGATATCACTCCTTTATCTCTCCTTTTGTAATAATATTTTTAACCACCTTCTCTATCCTATCTATAGCTTTCAAAGCTTTATCTATCTTATCTATTCCATCTTCTTCTTTTGCCAGTTCCAAAAAACCTTTTGCAATGCATATTGGATTAAAAAAGTAATGAGATGTTCTTAACTTAAATTCCATCTCCTTCTCCAACAACTTTTTCATTTTTTCCTCAGCTTTTTTTCTTTCTGTTATATCAATGGCAATTTCAAATCTAACCTCTCTCCCATCTGGCCATTTTATTCCTTTATCAATGCATCTATACCATCTTTTGTTTGCCAGATTTTGCCATTCCCATGCGTATGTTTTTCCAAAGTTTTTTCCTAAAATCTTATCATTTGTGCAGAAATCGCATGGCTCATTCAGATTTTGAAAGATTTTGTAGCATTTTTTTCCTATAATATCTTTGTCACCAAATAATTCCTTCAATGCCTTATTCACATAAAGAATTTCATATGTTTTTGGATCAGCTACATAAATTGGCTCATCAATTCCCTCAAATATAGAAAGCAGTTGTTCTCTCTCCATTTTTATTGTTTCTTCCATTTTCTTTCTTTCAGTAATATCCAGATTCACGCTTATGCTTCCCTTGTATTTTCCATTAACAATAAGAGGAGTTGCTGATATCAGAAGAATTCTTGGCTCTTCATCTTTCCTGTACACTGTTATTTCATATCTGCTTGATTCTCCTTTTTTTCTATTCTTAATCTGTTGATGTAAAATTTTCTTTCCTTTTTCATCCACCAAATCAAAAATGCTTTTTCCTATCAACTCATCTTTTTTATATCCCAAATTTTTTGCAAAGGCATCATTAACAAAAACAGTTATTTCATTTTCATCATCTATACAGATTCCTTCTTGAGCAAGTTCAATAATCTTTGAATATTTCTCTACCATTTCTTTTAAAACTTCTTCTGTCTTCTTTAAATCTGTAATATCTCTCATTATAGTTATTACCTGTTTCACTCTCCCTTTTTCATCTTTAACTGGTATTTTTGTTGTTGAAGTGAATATTTTTTCGCCATGATACTGTGTCCATTCTTCAGTTTTCAAAATCTTGCCAGTAGAAAAAACCTTTTCATATTCTTTATTTATTCCTTTTTCCTCCAAAAATGGAAAAATATCATATAAATTTCTGCCAATCATTTCCTCCTTTTTTATTTTCCCTCTGGACAATTTTTCAATTGATTTGTTTGCAAATAAAATATTCATATTCTCATCGACTAAATGAATAACCTCATTTAAGTTATCCAGAATCAGTTGATGAAATTCCAGCATTGTTTTTATAAAATCATTTTATAAAAAGTAATCGATATTTTTAATTTTAAAAAATTTGGCATCATCTCATAATTCTATTATGATGTTTTTTCATATGAACAAAATTTTGTCCCATTTTTCTCATTCTGAAAAATAATTTTGGAAAATCTGGCTTTTTAACCTCTTCTATATCCTCGGTTTTTAGTATTTTTCTAAATATTACATAATCTTTTTCACTTACGAGGGATATAATGGTGCCATCTTTTCCCATTCTTGCTGTCCTCCCTGCACGGTGGGTGTAGACCAAACTCTCTCTCGGTAAACAAAATTGTAGATGTGGGTTATGCCATCAACATCTAAACCCCTTGACGCAACATCTGTAGCAACAACAATGTCTATTTTTCCCTGTCTGAAATCATGCAAAACTCTTTCTCTTTGATTTTGACTCAATTCCCCATGAATTGCCCTCGCCTTTAGCCCATACCTTTGCAATTCTCTCGCCAAATTATCTGTCATTCTCCTTGTCGCACAAAATATTATTGATAAATTTGCTCTCTCCTTTTGAAGAAGATGAACTAAAAGAGAAAATTTCTCTTTAAAGGACACAACATAAAATTTGTGTCTCAAATTAGCGGTAGTTGTTTTTTTATTTATCAACACCTTATATGGATTCTTCATATATTTTCTGCTTATCTCCAGTATTTTCTCAGGAATTGTTGCGCTGAAAAGAAGAACTTGTTTATTTTTACTACTCTTTCTCATGATTTCCTCAATATCTCCAATAAAACCCATATCCAGCATTCTATCTGCTTCATCTAGCACTAGATAATTTATCTTATCAATACTTAATTTTCCCCTCCCCAATAAATCCAGCAATCTGCCAGGCGTTCCAACAACAATGTTTGCCTTTCTCAATCCGTTTATCTGATTTGTTATAGAAACTCCTCCATATACACTAATTGCGTTTAATTTTGAATATCTGTTAAACACATGTGTAATCTGTTTTGCCAGTTCTCTTGTAGGGGCAATTATAAGAGCTTTTATGTCTTCTTCGGCAATATTTTCAATTATAGGGAGTACAAATGCAAGTGTTTTGCCAGAGCCAGTCTCAGATTGGACAATAACATCTTTATCATTTAATATTAAAGGTATTGCCTTTTCCTGAACTTCAGTTGCATTTATAATACCATCTTTTTTAAGTAAATTTACAGTTTCTTCATTTAGTATCATTTCTTCAATCTTCATTTTATTTCTCCTTTTTAAAAACCAAAAATAGAACAATCTAAAAATTGGTTTTTTAAACAAGTATCTTTTGGTATATAAATGTTTGTAAAATATGATATTCCTAACATTTCGTGATATTTTTAAACCCCTTTTCATTTTCTTTTTGGGATGGGAATGAAATGCCCATATTGTGGTGGAGAAGATATAGTAAAGGCTGGAAAAAGATACAATAAATATGTAGAAAAACAGTTATACAGATGTAATTCTTGTAGGAGAAGGTTTGTCGAAAGAGACGGTTTTGAACATATGAGCTATCCAAAAGAAATTATCCTTAAAACCCTTCATTTATATGCAGAAGGCTTATCACTATCAAAAATAAGGGATTTT
>DRIF01000184.1 GCA_011052825.1 Thermoplasmatales archaeon | reverse complement strand
CTCATCAATCTGTTTGCAAATAACTCCCATCCTACAATATTTTGTATTTCATCTAACAAAATAAAATCAAAATCTCTGTATATCTCATGTAAGACTTCAAGCAACATGTTTAAATCCTTTGCCTCCACGCCGATAATTCTTTCATCATCAAAATTTACATATGCATAGTTTTTGCCTGTGAGAGATAAATGCGAGAATACAGATTTACCTGACCTTCTAACCCCAGTTATCACTTTTATAAGTTTATCGTTTAAGAGAGGTTTAAAATAATCCTGTTTCTCTCTTTTAATTATCTTTTCTCTATCAAATATCCTGTCTATTTCTTCTTTCTGATCCACTAAGATTTGCTTAAGTGATCTTTTTTCCATCTAAAATATATTGCAAAATTATTTAAAAAATTTTGCAATATAACGCAAATTATTCAACTTTTATTCCCTATCTCCTCCTTTATATATATACCAACATTTCTTTGGATTGATTGTGTCAATAAAGAGGGTTAAAATCGTCTCTTCTAAATTTTTTATTGCTAGGATAGTGAGGCAAATCGGCATTTCCCTGAGCATATAAAAAGCAACTTCTGGAGATAAAATGGTGGGATTGGGATGATGAAAAGATAAAAAGAAAATTCTTCACCACCGATTTGAGCAATATGGAAGATGTTTATGAATTAGTTGTGAGATGAATGAAAAAGATTATATTCTCCGATATATTGAAAGAATGATGATAACAGAAAAGGATGTTACAAAAGTTGTTATAGAAGCCTTCGAGAGAATGAGCGAGGAAATAGAAAGTGTTATCGAAACCTTGGAAATAATGAGCGATGAAGAAGCTATAAAAGGTATTGAAGAAGGTTTGAGAGATATCGAGGAAGGGAATATCATTTCTTTTGATGAATTTTTAAAGAAGCATGATATAAATGAACTATGAAATTATTTTAACCAAAAAGTTTGATAAAAATTTTTCAAAACTTGATAAAGAGATACAGTTGAGGGTTATTAAAAAATTGAAAATGCTTGGAGAGAAGCCAAGGGCAGGAAAATCTCTAAAAGGCAAGTTTAAAAATCTTCTTTCTCTGAGAATGGGGAATTATAGAATAATTTACACTCTGAACGAGAAAAGAAAGAAGATTTTGATTATAACAATAGAACACAGGAAATCTGTATACAAATAATTTAAAATTGTTATTTCCATATAAAATTGACGTTTTCCAGAGCATATAAGGAAACAACTTCTGGAAATAAAATGGTGGGGATGGAGCGATGAAAAGATAAAATCAAGCAAAAAATTCTTCACTACCAATTTGAGCAAGTAAAGGATGTGTATGGCATGATTGAAAAATAACCTCTCCTATTCAATATATTCAACTTCGATTCCCATTTTGTCAGCAACATCTCTTTGCAATTTATCACTGGTGATCATCTTTCCGTGCTTGTGTGCCTGAGAGATATAAAGTGCATCATATACGGGAATTTTATTGTCATTTGAGATTTTCATGGCATTATCAAGATGGTCTTCAAACGATTCAAAAATTACGATATCCTTCAAAATTTTTGCCGCCTCAAATGCAACCATCGCTTCCTCTCCTGAAATTTTGCCATACAGAATATAGTGCTTCCATATTGCGTTGGATATTTCAAATAGGGCAAGATTTAACGAATATACTTCGTCTTCCAGATATTCTCTTATCTTTTTCCAGTTATCCTCTCTCAAAATATATTTTGCAAGCGATGATGCATCAATTACCGTCACGGTCTTCCCTCACATATTTTGATGCCGTTCCTTTATTTGCCTCAGGTAATATTTTCAGCAGGGAATCTATTTTCTTTATAGATTGTCCTTTTTTGTAAGCCCTCACCGTTCTTTCAATAAATTTTCTAATCTCCTCACTCCAGTTGATGTCAACTTTTTTCATATCTTCTTTCATTTTTTTGGGTAATCTGAAACTCACCACATCCATGAACAATAAATGTAATACATTTATATAAACATTTTGTATTACAACTGTGAAAACATGCTCCTTCTACTCCTTATCTCCTTCTTTATATACCAGCGTTTTCTTTGGATTGACTGTACAACGAAGAGGTTAAAGACATCTGTTCTGAACCCTTTTATTGCTAGGATAGTGAGACAAATCGACATTTTCAGAGCATATAAGAAAACAACTTCTTGATATAAAATGATGAAACTGGAGCAAGGAAAAGATAAAGGAGAAATAAAAATTTTTCACAACTGATTTGAGTAAAGTGGATGATGTGCATGAGCTAATTGTGGATTGAAAGAAACCAAACCACAAAAATTATATAATTTATGTTAATTACGTTTAACATAAAATAGATAATAGGTTAGATAAATATGACACAAATTAGAGAGATACTGGTGGAATCAAACATATGGTGGAAAGAACCTTTCCACATCGATTACAAGGAACGAGAAATATATGAAAAAATATCCAAATTTTTACCTTTACCGCAGATTATAGCATTGACTGGGCTTAGAAGAGTTGGAAAGACAACTCTTTTATTCAAAATAATTGAAGATGAAATCAAGAATGGTTTTAATCCAAAAAACATCATATATTTTTCATTTGATGAATTCAGAAAAGCAGATGTAAGGGATATAATCAGAGAATATGAAGAAATAATGAAGAAAAAAATCAATGAAGGCAAACATCTGCTATTATTTGACGAAATACAGAAACTGGAAAATTGGGAAGAAAAGATAAAAAGAATCTATGATATTTATTCTAAAAATGTAAAGATTATTATTTCAGGTTCAGAATCTTTATTCATAAGAAGAAAATCCAAAGAAACTCTTGCAGGCAGGTTATTTGAGTTTAAAATAAATCCTTTATCATTCAAAGAATTTCTAACATTTAAAAATAAAAAATTTGATAACGTTGAGCTATATGAAAAGGAGCTATCTATGCTTTTTGAAGAGTTCATAACTACACAGGGGTTTCCGGAATTGGTTGGAATTAAAGAAAAAGAAATTATAAAAAAATATATAGAAGAGAGTATAGTCGAGAAGGTGATATACAGGGATATTCCCCATCTGGTTTCCATCAGAGATCCTTCAACACTGGAATCCGCCCTCAATACAATCAGGGAACAACCCGGACAACTAATTGAATTATCTGAATTTGCCAAGGAAATGCATATCTCCAGACAGACTCTATCCATTTATCTGAAATATTTAGAAGATTCGTTTCTCATAAGAAAACTTTACAACTATTCATCCAGTATTAGAAAAACCGAGAGAAAGCTAAAAAAATACTATCCAAGCATAATTTCCACAAATCTTATCTTCAAAGATGATACATATTCGCGTTCAAAAGTGTTTGAGAATGTTATAGTAAATCAGCTTCATGCAGAATATTTCTGGAGAGATCCTTACAAAAACGAGGTTGATGTTATCTTACCAAACAAAAAACCCATACCTGTTGAGATAAAGTATGGGAAGATAGAAACTAAAAACATACGAAGATTCATGGAAAAATTTCATGCTGAGAGAGGTTATATCATTTCATTAAATCAAGAGAAAAATCTGGAACTTCAAGAGGGAAAAATCAGTGTGGTGCCAGTGTACAAATTTTTGTTAAGATGGGCTTAATACATATAAACTTTCATCCATATTATCAATTGTAACAATAGGAGATGGGGCCATTATTGGCGCTGGTGCAGTTGCAACAAAAGATGTTCAGCCATACGAAATCATTGGTGGTATACCTGCTCGCCATTTAAAGTGGCGTTTTCCTGAGCATATAAGAGAGCAATTACTTGAAATAAAATGGTGGAACCGGAGCGATGAAAAGATAAAATCAAGCAAAAAATTCTTCACAACTGAGTTGAGCGGGTAAAGGATGTGCATGAACTGATTATGGAATAAAGGCACTTATTTTCCTCTCTATTCCCTGCGCATCTCATCGTCTTTTTCATTAAAACGAAAACGAATGCAATAAATTTAAATATATGTTTAAACATATATTGTTATGCCCTTCAAAACGTTGACCATTAAGGAAGAAGTGTACAAAAAGCTGGTTGCCATAAAGAGGGAGGATGAGAGCTTCAGTGATCTTCTGGAGAAACTGAGTGGAAAGGATATAGCAATACTTAGGAAATTAAGGGGAAGCATAAATATTAAAGAAAAGGATGAAATGATTAAAGACATCTATAAAAGGAGAGAAGAAAGGAGATATGAATAAATATGATCATCATTGATACAGATGTTTTGATAGAGATACTTGATAAGAAATCGGAGAAAGGAGATGCAGCTTTAAAAAAGATAGAGGATGCTGGTGAAGGAGTTCCTATAACAGTGTTCAATTTGCACGAGATCGCATATGGACTTTATAAATACGGAAAAGATATAATAAAAGAAATCGAGCAGATGGAAATACTGGGGTATACACGTGATGATGCAATCCTCTCTGCAAAACTGGAACTGGAATGCGAGAAGAGAGGGAAAAAAGTGTCGAGGATAGACTCCATGATAGCATCTATAGCAATCAACAGAAATGCAAGGATTTTTACATTCAATAAAAAGCATTTCCAGGCATTTGGCAATCTTTCCTTGCTATGATTCAAAAAATTCTTCACAACTGATTTGAGTGGGGTGGATGATGTTTATGAATTGATTGAGGAACGAGTTCCTGCTTCTGACAATTATTTTAGTTATCTTTTTATATACAACAGGATTTAAAATCTATGAAAGAATTGACGGTATCTTTGGATATTCTCGATGCTTTGGTTAAAATAAGAAAGGAACTGGATGAAATAATTGAAACTCTCGAAATAATGAATGATGAAGAAACAATGGAAGGAATTAAAAAAAGTATCGAAGATATTGAAAAAGGTCGCATATATGAACTGGAAGATATAGATGATATCCTAAAATGAAGATTTTTTATACCAGAGAATTTAAAAACGATATCAAGAAATTAAAAGATGAAAAGATAAAATCAAATTTAAAAAAGATTATTGAAAAGATTAAACAAAATCCCGAGATAGGTAAACCATTAAGATATGAACTGTCCGGTTTGAGGAGTATTAGATTTTCCTCCTTCAGGATAATATATAAAATTGAGGGAGAAATAATAATCTTACTAAAATTTGGGCATAGAAAAAGAATTTATGAAACAAAATAATCCAAAATTCTTCGAAATCTCTCACTCCCCCTTTTTCATCTCTTTCTGTTTCCTCTATCTTTCTCATTGCTTTTTATCTCCGAGTGTATTTACTGTTTCTAATAATTCCTCTAATAGCTTCTTGTCCCTCTTTATTATTTCTATGTTTTCTTTGTCCATCGCAGAAACTTTTTCGGATGTATGCATATTTTAATTATCTTTTTGTCCAAGATGCTCCAATAATAAAATTGTTGCTCACCATATAAAATGGGATTTCCCCGAGTATATAAGAAAGCAACTTCTGGGATAGATGCAAATTCTATTGAGTTCCATATGCCAGCAACCATTTCCACAATGGGATGCATTTTATTATCTTATCATCCACTTTAATTTCATCTTCATAATCCCATGTAATTATCAATAAATTTTTGCATTTTAGCTTGTCACTGCCCTGATCAATGACCTTATTTCCCTTTTTTCTATTTCATTTTTATCGGAGATATATGTAACCTGTATGAGTTGTTTTATCTCCATGCCCTTCTTCACCGAGTTGAGCAATGTAAAGAATGTGCATAAACTGATTGAGAATGAGAATGCCAAATAGGTTATAAACCAAAATCATATTTGTAAATGTGTTGCCAAAGAAGGAAATAAGAAAAAAGATTGCTGAGCGAAGAGAAAAAGAATGGTTAAGAGACGCCATTCTTTTGAGGGATAAAAAGCCCGAGGAGACTCTCAGAGCATGTTTAAATTTAATTAAATTTTCCCAAAAGTTGAATAGGAGAGGATGAGAGATATAGAAGATGTAATGAGGGATTTAGTACACATATTAAACGAGTTGGGGACGGAATATGTAATTGTTGGCGGAATGGCTGTGAATTGCTGGGGAAACATAAGGACAACAAGAGATATTGATGTGATAATCGATTTAAAGGATGTAGAAGAATTTGTGAAGGAAATGGAAAAGAAGGGTTTCATAGTAAAAATAGAGGATATAAAAAAGGCGATAAAAGAAGAGAGTCATTTCACCATTTTTGACAGGGAATATGTATTCCATATAGATGTCAAGGGAGTTTATGGAAAAAGAGAAAGAGAAAGCATGGAAAGAAAAAGAGAGATAGAGATTGATAATCTGAAAATATATGTTGCTTCTCCAGAGGACGTTATAGCCAACAAACTTCTTTTTGGTTCAGAACAGGATGTTAAAGATGCCGAATCCGTTTATGTTCGTCAAAAAGAAAAAATTAATACTGATTATCTTAAAAAAAGATGTAGGGATCTGGGGGTGTATAAGGAATATAAAGAAATGGTAAAAAGAATCAAAAAATATATGAAATAAGGTAGAGGATTATCCTCATACTGCGTTTTTCCGGATGCATAAGAAAACATCTATAGAAAGAAATGCTACTAGAGTGATGGAAGGGAGAAAAAATTCTTCGTCACCGAGTTGAACAATGTAAAGAGTGTGCATGAACTGTCGGGAAATGAAAAATTTTTACTCCCGGGGATAATCTGGATAATTTTAATGCATTTTGCATCTTCATAGTAAATTATTCTATAATCCCCGACTCTCAATCTGTATAAATCTTCTCTCTCCTTTATGCCTTTTAATTTTTTAACATCTGTTTTTATTCCTATAGCAATTTTCTTTAAAGCAGTTTTTATTCTTGTTTTTGTTTTCTCATCCAGCTTTCTATTTCTTTTTTCACCACCTGAAAATCTGGAACATTGGGAATCAACTGATTTAATTCATTATACCATAACTTTTCTTTTCTTTCTACAGATATAAGGAAGGTATCTATATCGAATTCAACATTGTAATAAAGAAGCTTTTCTTCTATTAAACCTATTCCAGTTTTGATCTTCTTCCTTAGGAGAAAATAGAGATCATAAATATCTCTTGCTCTATCCCTTGTAATTATTGCCCTTACTTTTTCAGCCATTATCTCTGATGGATTCATCACAGATATAAGATATGGTGGCAGATCTCTATATATCGGAACAACATCTTTTTTGAGAACTGGAAGAAGAATCTTCTCTCTTTTACTTATTTCAATTCTAATATAAGTGAGACTTTTTTCCCTCCCATCATATAATGGTCCTCTCGCTCTAATTTGAAATGATATGGCTATTTCATCTTCCTTCAATTTTTTAAAATCTGCTTCACAGCCAAAAAGATTCATTCCTTTTATTGTTCTATTTATCACCTCATCAAAAGAGATGATTTTAAAAAGAGCGAAATCTAAATCTTCACTAAAACGATTCAAGCCATAACATTTTTGAAGAGCCGTTCCACCTTTAAATACCAGTTCATTTCCTATCCTCCTGTAGAGATTTATCAGAAACATATGTTGGATATAATCTTTCTCAATTTGACCTAAATTGAAGCCTGTTGTCTCACCATATTCAATAAGGTCATTCCTCGTTAACATTACAACACCTCATTCAGTTTTAACATCCATTTACTGTTGTTTTTACCAACCGGTGGAAGTAGAGGATTTAACATATCATATTTCCTATTGATATAACCCTTTAATCTATCATAGACATCCACGCCCTTTAACTCGAGTAAATACCCCAGTCTCTTTAACAACACAATAGAATTCATCCTAAAAGCGTAATTCAATAATTTCTCGATATCGACTTTTTCAAATGCATCAAGTGTTTCACCGATTGGGCAGTATCTCGGCATGAATAGTATATCTACCAATATTTTTTCTATTTCTCCTATAAATGCATATCCATTCCCCATTTTTTCTCTCCTATAACCAAATATTCTTTTCTTATCAAATTTTATGAAAATTATTTTTCTATCTAACATTATTTCCTTTTTTGACCTGCCTGCAACTACCTGGATAGATGTAGGTATTTGAGTAGTTAAACGATAATAGCTAAGTGCTGAAAGAAATGATATGTATGAAGGAATTACAACATTTGTAGCAATCACCATAGAATCGGTTTCTGGAAGTGCATACCTCCCCTTTTCTATTCTTACAATGACATCTCTATCAGCCAATCTTTTTGCATATAAAGTAGCATAACCCCTGCTTTTTCCAATTATCCTAGAAATATCTGATATGGTAAATATGCCTATATTTAGATTCCTTATCTTTTCAACAAATTCTCTCTCTTTCATCTTATTTAAAAATGGGATGCCCTTATAAACTTTTGTTTGTTAATTATTATCAATTTTGATATTTTTGGGTAAACAAAAGTTTCTGTTCGAAATGCGCGCTAATAATTGTGTATATTGAAATGAGAAAAAGATAAAGAGAAATAAGAAATTTTTCATGGCAGATTTGAGCAAGGTATATGATGTTTATGAGCTGATTGTAGAGTGAAGGAGAATCGTTACAGCCAATCGTATCCTTTGCTACTATGGATAATCTGAGTGACTTTAATGCATTTTGCATCTTCATAGTAAATTACCTTGTAATCTCGACTCTCAGCCTGCATAAATCTTCTCTTCCTTTTAATTTTTTAACATCTGTTTTTATTTCTCTAGCAATTTTCTTTAAAGCAGTTTTTATTCTT
The DNA here is from genome assembly GCA_011052825.1 of Thermoplasmatales archaeon. Lineage (GTDB taxonomy): Archaea > Thermoplasmatota > E2 > UBA202 > JdFR-43 > DRIF01. The sequence goes on along the minus strand of DRIF01000184.1, from coordinate 6,871 downwards.
GTTTTTGTTTTTTCATCTAATTTTTCATATTCTTTTCTTGCAGGGGTGGATAGAAGAATTTCTTTCATTATATCTCATCTATAGAAACCCATTCCTTCTCATTATCTACAATTTCATATTGCTCTTCCATGAATTTTATATATTCTACTTTTTTAATCAATCTCCTAATGATATCGCTGTATGTATCTCCTTTTCTTCCTATCCTTTTTAATATATCTCTTAATTCTTTATCAACTTGTATCGTTGTTGTATCTCTCATAATTTCTATAGTATTTATATTTATTTACTTAAAATGGCATTTCCTGAGCACATATGCAAGCAACTTTTAGAAATAAAATGGTGGAGTGGGAGTTCATCCGTGTGAATTTTTACTTTAATTTTTGTCTCAATCTTTTCAGATTTTTTCAATAAAAATTCTGTCTAAAAATGTTTCAAGTTTATAGATAGAATCTCTTATTTTCGAAAGAAATAGTTCTTCTGCAGAATTTTATGAAAATTAGGTGATAAAAAAGAAATATTAAAAATGCTTTTAATATGATGAGAGCATTTATAGCAATAGATGTTGAAATGAATGATAAAATAAAGGAAATTTATGAAATTCTTTCCAAAACAAAAGCAAAATTGAAAATGGTTGAACCTGAAAATATTCATTTAACTTTAAAATTCTTGGGAGAAATAAAGGAGAAAGATGTTGAAATCATTAAAAATGAAATGTTGGATGCTGGAAGAGAAATAAAACCTTTTAAAGTTCTTCTTAAAGGAACAGGGGTTTTTCCCAGTAAAGAATATGTAAGGGTTTTATGGATTGGGTTTGTGGATGAAGGACAAACAAAAATTTTTTCAGAAACCATAAATGAAAAACTCACTAAATATGGATTTAAAAGAGAAAAAAAATTTCAGCCACATGTAACAATTGCAAGAATAAAAAGCAGGGAGGGGAAAGAAGATATTCTTAAAATAGTTGACTCTTATAGGGAAAAAGAATTTGGAGAAATGATTTGCAATGAAATAAAACTCAAAGAGAGCATTTTAACTCCAGAGGGGCCAATATACAAAGATTTGGAGGTTGTAAAATTATGAGAGAAATAATCAATGATGTCCTAAAAAGAATTGTTCCCGATGATATTGAGGAGAAAAAATTGATGCAAATTGTTGACGAAATAAAAGAAAAAATAGATGAACAAAAACCGGAAGATGCAGAAAGTATGCTCGTTGGCTCGGTTGCAAAAGGAACTTATCTGAAATCTGCAACTGATATAGATTTTTTCATTCTTTTTCCAATATATTATAAAAAAGAGATAATTGGAAAGATAACTATTTCGATAGGAAAAAAAATTCTTGACAAATGGATTATACAGTATGCTGAGCATCCATATATAAGGGGTTTTTATAAAGGCTATCAGGTAGATATTGTTCCATGTTATAGAGTTAGAAGTGCAAAAGAAAAAGTGAGTGCAGTGGACAGGACGCCATTTCACACCTCCTACATACTAAAAAATTTAAAAGAGGAGATGAAAAATGAAGTCAGATTATTAAAACAGTTTTTGAAGGGAATTGGATGTTATGGCGCAGAGGCGAAGGTAGAGGGATTTTCTGGATATTTAACTGAACTTCTTATTCTAAAATATGAAAAGTTTTTGAATATTCTTAAAGAAAGCAGAAAATGGAGGAAAAAAACAGTTTTGTCTATTGATGAAGGAGGAAATAAGTTTGATGAGGAATTTGTTTTTATTGATCCAGTCGATAATTCTAGGAATGTGGCTGCTTCCCTTTCTAAAGAAAAACTGAATTTTTTTATTTTCGCCTCTCAAGAATTTCTGAAAAAGCCAAAAATCGAATTTTTCTTTCCAAATAAACCAGAGAGTATAAGCAAGGAGAAGTTAATTTCAAAACTGAACAATTTTTTGGGAATTTGCTTCAAGAAACCAAATATCTCTGAAGATATTCTTTATCCTCAGTTGAAAAAAGCAGTTTTTTCAATATCAAACTTTCTGGAGCAAAATGACTTTAAAGTTTTGAGAAAGGCATGGCATGCAAATGAGGATGCTTTCTTTGCAGTAGAAATCGAAGAAATTGAGATAAGCAGAGAAAAAATTCATTATGGACCACCTGTGGATGAAAAAAAATATGTAAAAGCATTTATAAAAAAATGGGAGAATAACCCTAATGCAGTTGGAGAACCATTCATTAAAAATGGTAGATTCTTTGTGAAAATAAAAAGGAAATATGTAGATGCGTTTACTGCAATAAAAGAAAATATTGACAACATTAATTTTGGAAAAAATCTGAATGAAATTAAAAATGCAATGAGAATATGCAGAGGAAAAGATTTATTAAAATTCAGAAACTTCTGGGAAGAATATTTTTGTGATAAATACCCATGGGAAAGATGAAATGTTATATAAGCCCCGCCTTCTGAAGGAGAAGCAAATCTTCAGTGGACAATTTCTCTCCTTTCTTAAATTTCTGATATATTTCATCTGCTCTCTTTAACAAAACATCTTTCTCCTTCTCTATCTCAATTCTTTTCTCTCTCTCTTTTATTCCTCTTATTTTTTCCTCTATTTCTCTTATTTTGTTTATATAGGTGATAAATTCTCTGTGAGCTCTGTCAGCATTCAAACGATTTAATATATAATCTTTTTCTACCTTCTTCAATTCTTTTTTTAATTCATTTGCTTTTTTAAAACATTCAATCATTTCCTGATGTTCATTTTGTGCCTTCTCTGCAAGTTGCTGTACCTTTTGATGTTCTTTGTCACTTTTTGCTTTCAATTCTCTCTCCCTTTTCACATTCTCTCTCAATTCTTCATTTTCCCGAAGAATTCTCTCCTTTTCTTTTATTTCTCCCTCAATTTTGGCAAGTTCTTCAATTAATTCCTCCTCCTCCCTCTTGCTCAACTGCTGTGTCATTTGCTTGAATTCTAGGGCATCTCTCTTTTTAATCAAACTTTCCAGAGAAGGACCCTTCTTAAAATATTTCTTCTTTAATTTTTCCACTTCTTTTTTAACTCTTTCATATTCCTCGTTCAGTTCACTCCTTTTCTTTTTGCTTCTGGCAACATTTTTATTTATTTCATCCCTATTTTCTTTATGTCTTAATCCCTTTTTTCTATACTCAGCTATTTTTTCAATTAACTCTTTCTTTTTCAATTTCAATTCATTTGTAATTTTATTTAATCTTTCTCTCCTCTCTTTTGCCTCATATAACTTCTTCTTCAATTCCTTCTTTTCTTCCTCCAAAGCAGTAATATTCAATTCTTCATCCATCTTATGCTAAAAATGGGTGTTTTATTAAAAAATTTCGCTAAATAATGCTTTTTTAACAATATAAGCCAAAATTCTCCAAATATTTATAAACCCCTTTATATATAACCTTGATTTCTATGGCAGAGAAAAAAGTTGATATGAAAATTGAAAATGTTGTTGCTTCCACAACTATAGCAAGGGAATTGGATTTGCCAAAACTTAAAAAAGCAATACGTGAGAGTGAATATGAACCAGAGCAGTTTCCTGGTCTTGTTCTGAGACTCGATAAACCAAAGACAGCAGCATTGCTTTTTAGGAGCGGAAAGGTTGTATGCACAGGAGCAAAAACAATAAAGGACGTGGAAAAGGCAATACAAAAAGTTTGCGATAAGGTTGCAAATGCTGGATTCAAGGTATATAAAAGACCAGAGATAACTGTTCAGAATATAGTTGCCTCTGCAAATCTTCATGTACAACTCAATCTGATAGCAATAGCACAGGCAATTGGTCTGGAAAAAATAGAATATGAACCAGAGCAGTTTCCTGGATTGGTTTACAGGCTGGATGAGCCAAAGGTAGTAATACTCCTTTTTGGTTCAGGGAAACTTGTCTGCACAGGAGCCAGGAAGGCGGAGCAGGTGAGCGAAGCAATAGACAGAATAATAGAAGAACTTAGTGCAAAAAGATTGTTGTGAACAAAAAACTGCATTTTTATGCATTTTAATTAACTACCTCCAGATGGCAGGTTTATTTTGAATTAGAAAACAAATATCATGAAGTATAAATTAAAGATGCTTTCAACCATTTCTTATAACTCCACCAAAGTTTTATATATTCTCTTATAATTTTTTTTGTGGAGAAGTTATTCAGTTTATTCGATGATTATTCAATATTCAAGTTGGACGATATGGGAAATTTTTTGGAGACAAAAGGATTTTGGGAAAGCGAGTTAGTCGGAGAAACATTTATAAATATAGTGAGTGAGGAAGATAGAAAAAAGGCAGCAAAACTCTTCATTGAAGCATTGAGTGAGGGAGAAGCAAAAGGAAAAATCAGAATTAAATTTGACGATTCTTATGGTGTGTATGATATTAAACTGGTAAAAATAGGAGATTTTATTTATGGGGCTTGCAGAAAGATTTGCACAGAAGAACCATCTTTCATATCTGATTTTTTAGGAAATATATTGATGGCAAAGGAAGAACTAAATGAGTTATGTGGAAAAAATATATTTTCTATGGTTGAAGACAGAAATAAGTTAACAGAGATAATAAAAACAGCAATTGAAAATGGTGAATATGAAGGGAAAATTTTTATAAATGAGAAAGAAGCGAAGGTAAGAATAAAAGCAACTCAACAACTCGAGTTTTTTATAGAAGAAGATTTCTTTAAAATGATAGATAGAATTCCAGATAGTAACAATATAAATGAAGTTTTTGAGAAAGCGGATAAAGCTTTGAAGAGTATTTTATCTAATTATTCATTTAGGTTATATGATATAGGAGAAATTGGAGAGGAAGAGGAAATTTACTATTATCCCATTTCAGTTTTTGGAGAGATAGTTGGAGAAATTGTAATTCATGAAGAAATAGATGAAATAAAAAATAATATGCTGAAATTTTTGGTGCTTACAGTTTCCAAGTCAATTGAAAATTTAAAGGAACCGTCAAAAATTCTGGAAGATTTTGCAATCTATAGGATTAATGTAGATGGAAATATAATTTATGTAAACAAAAAATTTGAAGAGATAACAGGTTATAATCTGGAAGAAATAAAAAATAGAAATTTTGGAGAATTTGCTGAAAAAAGGGAAAAGTTTTTTGAGGAAATAAGGAAAGGAAAGGTGGAAAATTTCGTTACTGCATGGAAAGGGAAAAAAAGAAAAATTATAACGAGTGAGTTTGCTTGGAAGGTTGATGACGAGATAGTTGTTATGCTGAATGATATAACCTCCCAAAAAGAAAGGGAAAAAGAATGGGAGTTTTATAACTCTACTCTAAGACATGATATATTTAACAAAAATGAAATCGCTCTTGGATATATTGGTTTAATTGAAAAAACAAATTTAACTAAAAAACAGAAGCAATTTTTGGATAAAATAAAGGATGCAATTCTAGATTCTAACAAACTAATTGAAAATGTCAGGAAGGCAGAAGAAATAAGAAAGACGAAAGAGAAGTTAAGTCCAATAAATATTAAAAAAGTTGTTGAGTCAATATGCGAATCTTATGAAGAGCAATTCACTAAAGAGAACATAAAAGTGCATTGCAGTTTGGAAGAATCCAAAGTTTTTGCAGATGCTTTTCTGGGAGAAATTTTTTCCAATCTTATAAAAAATGCCATACAGCATGCTGATTGCAAGAATATAAAAATTTATGGTAAAAAAGAAGGTAGATATTACAAAATAAATGTTGAAGATGATGGAAGAGGAATTGAGGAAGAACATCTCGAAAAAATATTTGAAGAGGGCTGGAAGAAGAGCGGAGGAGGTAGCGGTTTGGGGCTTTACATTGTTAAAAAACTGATGGAGAGATATGGTGGAAAAATAGATGTGGAAAGTGAGTTAGGCAAGGGAACAAAATTTGTTTTAAGTTTCAGAACAGGTGGAAAAAAGAAAAAAGCAGATTTTCTTAAAATCAGATTTTAATCTTCTTTATATTCCTGTAAATTTTTGAACAATTCTTCAGTGTCAACTACTATAAACTTTGGATAAGTTGCTGGAGATATTTTGCAATCGAATTCTGTGGTATAAAAACGTTCTCCTCTGTTTAGTATCCCAGATAATCTAAATTGAGTTTCTTTGCCTTCAAAATTTATTTTTCCTGCTGTCACCTCATTTATGACGCCTTCCGCTTCTATTTTACCAGAAGGCATCATCACTATTTCTAAGTCAAAAATACATTCTCCAAGAGTTTTTCCATTTTCTATTACTTCTCCTATTCCCACGTGCAATCCAAGGAGGTCTTTTTTATCCATAATATTAATTTTTTTCTCATATAAAAATTCTATTCTTCAAATACCAATATACTGGATATGGAATAATGATTAGCCATAGTATTATGGCTCCAGCTATTATAGCCAATGCACTAAAATTTGTAAAAGCATATCCAAAATAAATTAGAGAAACTAACGGCATCACCACAACTACATATATTATGAACACTAAATCTTTCATCCATTTTCTCATGAAATGAAAGGAAATATAAATATAAAAATAAATCGATTGTTGAAATCATGTTTGCTAATGAAATCAATTAATTATTGCTCTCTATCCTAAATTTTGAGAAATAATGATAAATGGAAATGACCATCAGAAAATATTGCAAAATTTGGTATTGTCCTAATTTACGATAGTTTATTATACTAGAACATAATATACTATTAGGTGAAAAGAATGGCTCGTCCGAGAGGAACAATTAATGTTGTTTGTCAAAATCCCAGATGTAAATATTATCTGAAAGAAAAAGGAAAGGACATCATTAAAAGTGGTAAATATTCAACAGGTCATCAAAGATATTATTGTAAACACTGTAGGACCTATTTTATGGAAACGAAAGGAACACCTCTCTACAGAAGGAGATTATCAGAAGAGGAAATAATCCAAATATGCAAGCTTCTTGTG
>DRIF01000183.1 GCA_011052825.1 Thermoplasmatales archaeon | reverse complement strand
TTATTACAAATATTCCCATGAACTTCTTTGGAATAAGATTATATGGCAAATTATTGTTCATTAATGCTATTGCTTCTCTTGTGTGCAATATTTTGTTCAGTCCAAATTCGCAAATTCCGATAGAATTATATTCACTTATCTCATTTTTATACATCCCATTCCCTCCTCTTTTTATCTTTCAATTTAATAAAAAGATGTAATTAAAAAATAAATCGATTTTTTGGATGGGCTCTGTTATGCTCCATCCCACACAAAGTTTTTTATTTCTGATTTAATACATTATTAATGGAAGAAATTCGCATAAGAGATATAATGAACAAAAGTCCTGTGATAATAAATAAAAAGGCAAGCGTTCTGGATGCAGTGAAGGAAATGGTGAGTGAAAAAGTTGGAAGCATAATAGTGGTGGAAGATGGAAAACCAATTGGAATACTCACTGAAAGCGATATAATGAAAAAGATAGTTGCTGTTGAGAAAAATCCTGCAAAAATTTGCGTGGATAAAGTGATGAGTTTTCCAACTGTAACAATATCCCCAGATGAAAAAATTGAGAGAGCTGTTGAAATAATGGGAAAGAAAAAGATAAGAAGGCTTCCAGTCGTTGAAAATGGGAAACTGACTGGAATGGTTACTGAAAGAGACATAATGCAATTCTCTCCACTTCTTCTGGACATAATAGAGGAATGGGCAGAAATAACAAGAAAACGTCTTGAATATAAGGGAAGAGAAAAATATATATCAGGAAAATGCGAAGAATGCGGAATGCTGTCGAGACGCCTTTCTTATGTAAATGGTCGTCTCCTATGCGAATCCTGTTCCGAAGTATTGAGGTGAATTCTTATGAAAGTTGGGGAAATTATGACTAAGGAGGTTATTTGTGTGAGTAAAAATGATGACTTGTCATATGTAATGAGTTTGATGGAGAAACATAATATAACGAAGTTGCCGGTTGTTGACAACGGCAGGATTATGGGAATTGTAACAGATAACAAAATAGCAGATAAATTAGGGAGAATAAGGAGTAGAGGAGTTCCCCCAGCAAGAATGCATGCGTCAACAGTAATGGAAAAAAAATTTGATAAAATTTCTCCAGATATGGATTTGGTTGAAATACTAAAAACTGTTGGAGAACCAGGCCCAACAATGCTTCCTGTCTTGGTTGGAGAAAATCTGGTTGGAGTTGTGACAAAAGCAGATGTGCTTCCTCTTGTAAAAAGCGAAGAAGATATAAAAGAAATAATGTCAACAAATGTTATAACAGTTAAACCTGAGGAGAGAGTTATACATGCAAGGAGGTTGATGATTGACAACAATATTGCAAGATTGCCTGTTGTGGAAGATGGAAAGGTTGTTGGAATGGTATCTGATAAAGAAATTGCTTTTGCATTTGCAAACTTGAAGAAAAATGTAAGTTTACGGCATCAGAACAACAGAATTAGAAACATGATTGTTAGAGATATAATGAAATCTCCAGCAATAACTGCAAGAGACAATATATCAATAAAAGAATGTGCGGGAATAATGATTGAAAATGAAATAGGATGCCTGCCAATCGTTGGGGGAGATGGAAAAATAAAGGGAATTGTAACCAGAACAGATTTATTAAAACATTTACTAAAAGAATTAGAGGAGGGGTAGTTCCCTCAGCCATTCAATATCGCTGAAATAAAGCTTCCTTATGTCGTTCAAACCAAGCATAATCATGGCTATTCTTTCCAGTCCAAGCCCCCAAGCCAGCACAGGCTCTTTCACTCCAAAAGGGTATGTGACTTCAGGTCTGAATATTCCTGCTCCTCCAAGTTCAATCCATTTATCCATCCACATTACCTCTATTTCAAGAGATGGTTCTGTATATGGAAAATAAGACGGCCTGAATCTTATTTTTTCGAAACCCATTCTATTATAAAATTCTTTTAATATGCCTTTAAGCATGCAAAAGTTTGCATCCTTTTCATAAACAATTCCCTCAATCTGATGAAACTCTGGAAGATGAGTTGAATCTATATTTTCTCTTCTAAAAACTCTCTCTATGGAAAAAACCTTTGCAGGAGGATTTGGATTCATAAAAAGATATCTTATTGTATTAACTGTGGTATGGGTGCGCAACAATGCTTTCTTTGACTCTTCCATTCTAAAGGAATACCTCCATCCTTTCGATCCAGTTTCTCCTCCATTTTCATGTATCCCAGATATTTTTTTAATTAAGGTTTCATCTACATCAACCTTTTCTGGCTTATTGCAGTAAAATGTATCCTGCATATCTCTTGCTGGATGATCCTGAGGGATAAAGAGAGCATCCATATTCCAAAAACATGATTCAACATAATTCCCTTTTATTTCTTTAAATCCCATTTCAGAGAATATTTTTCTTATTTTCTCCATTAATTGAGAAAGAGGATGTGGTTTCCCGATATTAATTGAAGGGGAAAATGCTCTAACATCATATCTTCTAAAATTTTTATTTTTCCATTCTCCGCTCCTTATAATTTCATGTGTGAGTTGAGAAATTTCTTCCTTAATTTCTATTCCAGATTTAACAACCTCCCATCCCTTTTCGGTCAAAAATATTATTCTCTTCACCTTTTCTTTCTCTCTTATTGCTCCTCTCCTTTTAAGAATTTTCAATATTTCTTCATCTATCTCAAAATCTCCTTCACTTATTTTTTCCAGGGCTTTCTCCTCTTCCTGTTTTCTTTCAATTTCCTTTTTCCCCTTTTCAGTTATTACTACATACTTTTCTCCATTTTCCACTTTTATTTCACACCATCCCTTCCTCTTAGCCCATCCAATGGCAATTTTTGCATCTTTTTTTCCCATTCTATTTTCTATTTCACCAATTTTTTCCTTCTCTTTATCTTTAAATAAAGATTTTTCAGGAAGACCTTCCTCCAGAAATTTTTTTCCTTCTTCAGTCAGTTCATACTCAGAAATCAATTTTTCTTCAACCTCCACCAATCCTTTCGATTGTAGCCATGATGCAGAATTCATTGTCTTAACCAGTTCCATGCCACTTTTCTCTGGCGAAATTCTTCCTTTATTTTTTTCAAGGGCTATGAGGAGTTTTTTTTCTAAGGGCGATAAAACATCCATCAATTTGTATTAAGATAAAATATAAATTAGTTTCCAATATGTGATATTCCTAACATTTCGTGATATTTTTAAACCCCTTTTCATTTTCTTTTTGGGATGGGAATGAAATGCCCATATTGTGGTGGAGAAGATATAGTAAAGGCTGGAAAAAGATACAATAAATATGTAGAAAAACAGTTATACAGATGTAATTCTTGTAGG
>DRIF01000182.1 GCA_011052825.1 Thermoplasmatales archaeon | reverse complement strand
AGCTTATTCATGGTGTTCCAATAGCGTGCAAGAAATATGGCTTAGAACATAATAACAATCCAATAGAGAGGTATAACGAGGATGTAAAGCAACGCTACAAGATAATGCGTGGCTTTAAATCATTTGAATCTGCAGATGCTTTTCTTAGCTTGAGGAGAATAATTTACAATTTTGTCAGAGGGGATGAAACGAGAGCTATGAAAGCTGACATAGCTCTGGAGCTCGGATGTAACAGGTTAGAAAGCCTAATAAAATTTTGAAGAAAAGTGTATCACCTATTCTGAGGAATATCGAAGATTGATAAAATTTATTTCCTCTATAAAAATAAAAGAAAAAGATATTCCGTAACTTAGGAAGAAATAGAAATAAAATGCTTTCAATTGCAACATTATATCCAAAATTTGTTTTCAGTATGTCTATATTTTCATTTCTCCTTAATTCATCTTCAATCAAATTTTTCCTATTTAAGCAGTTATCGTATGAAATTTCCTCACAAAATACCATTATATAGGATGGCAGTAAATAAAAAAGAAATATCTTGCTGTAAATTTTAGCAGTTTTTGAATCATAAAAATCATTTTCAGTATCTGTGTAAAAATTATATTCCACTTTTACCATATAGTTCTGTGAGATATTCAATATTTGCTTTTGTTACCTCTATATTTGTAGAAAAATATGGTAATTCTCCCATTTTTCTTTCTCTCTTTCTCCATTTGAAATGGAGAATAAATTTGTTTTTTTGGATATAAAATGGTATAAAATTGGAAAAAAATTGGGTAAATTGTTATAAACAAGATTTTTTATTAAAAAACATATGAAAATGGAAAAATTATCAGTTATAATAATCTTAAGCGTCATTCTACTGATGGAATTCGAAGACATAGATACAAGGTATGTTATATCTCCTAAAAGTGAGAATCCTGAAGTGATATTAATTTATCCAAAAGGAGACGAAACTATATTCGGTGAAATAGATATAAAATGGATTGCCATAGATGACAATCCTAATAAATTGAACATTTCAATCAAAATAAAAAGTTTGGGAAATAGTTGGCAATCTATTGTAAATAAAACAAAAAATGATGGTTGCTTTACTTTACCAACCTTATTATTAGAAGATGGTTACTACATCATTAATATCTCTGCTACTGATGAGGATGGGAACATTGGATGGAATGAATCTGGTATTTTTAAAATAGATAATATAGAAAAACCAACCATAATTTATCCAAAAAACTATACTATATTTCCAAAAAGCCCAACACTATTTTGGAATGCACCTCCTGATGGAAAATATCTTGATTTTGAAATTTATATTAGTACAGACTGGGATTTTCAATCAGGATTGAAAATATTTGATAGCAACGAGAGTTACGAGAATTTTTCCTTTAATAGCCCAGTTCCAGCAAATAGTTCAAATTTATATTTTAAACTTTCATCATTGCCAAGTGGTAGATATTATTGGAAGATAAGAGCGTATAATAGCAGTAATGCATACAGTAAATTCTCCAGCGTTTATTGCTTCATTATCGATGGTATGGAAGAGCAAATACAGTTGACAACATGGAGAGAATTTTATGATGGTGTTTTAGAATTTCCTGAAGAAAACAATAATATATCATGGTTATCTGTACTCGGCGATTTAAGGCTTGAAACTGTTGTAAAGGAAGAATTAGTAAACGAAACTTTTGATGGAAATTTATCTAATTGGATATTGCCAAAAAATGGTGTATTTTATATAAATAATTCTGCTTCCAATCCTCATTTAGAAGGTTATTCAAGTGAAACGGCTGTTTGCTTATATAACATGGAAATGCCAAAAATTTATGCATTAAATGTTAAGTTTAAAATAAATAGTAGCAATTGTGCAATAATTGTCTTCAATTATATTGATGAATGGAATTTTATGGCATTTATAGTAAGAAATGCATCTATTGATAGATTATTTTGGGGTTCTTTTACAATAGTAGAATGTATAGATGGTAGATATTCGACAACAGTATTTAGTTCCCCAGAAGCCCAGATTGATCCAATCTCTGAGGATAGAATATATGAATTAAATTTAATTGTGGATAATGTTGCAAACTCATTAAGATATAAATTTTATACCGAACATTGGAATACATTTTCTTTTAGGTTAAATCAAAGTGGATACACAGGTGTCGCCGCCAGCAGAGGCGTGGTTAAATACGATGATTTTGAAATTATCAAACTCGAATATAGTAAGGTGGGGACTTTTGTATCAAAAGTAATGAATAGTGGAATAGATCTTATTTCTCAATATTCAACCATTCATTGGGATGCAACTATTCCAAATAATACTTCAATTAAAGTTTATAGTAGAACAGGAAATACAACAACACCTGATGAAACGTGGTCTCCATGGGTTAATGAAAGTAATGATGAACAAATTAAAAGCCCACTCCGACAATACATTCAATTGAAAATATGTTTACAAACAACCGACAATCTAACGTCTCCCTCGTTGCATGAAATGGTTATTAAGTATAGACCAAATGGATTTAGAATATCAAAGAGCTTGCAATGGATGGGAAATAAAGGTAGCAATATTTATTATACTTCTAATGATAGCATAATCCTAAAAAATCATGGTAAGGAGGTTTGTAATAGAAAAAATGTAAATGCTTCTCATAATATTTCAGGTTATCCAGCCAACTTTAGCAATGACGGGAATATAACAACAGCTTGGGTAACAAATCAATCCAAAGCATGGATAGAATATGATTTGGGAAGAGTTTATAATATATGTGAAATCCTCCTTTACCCTCAAAATATCGTTTCTATTATTATTAATTTATCAGAAGATAAAATAAATTACACTACTCTAAATAATTTTTATTCTAAGGAAGCTTTGGGAGGAGAAATACACCTTGTTTTTCCCTCAATTAAAGCAAGGTATATTAATCTTTCAATAGAAAAGATGGCTGATAAAAACTATTGTGGCATTAATGAATGCGAGATATATAATGCATCTTATTCTAAGGGAAATATCTCGTCCTTTGCAAAAGATAAATTTGGTGCAAAATATAGCATATCGATACCTTTTAATGAATATGTAATTAATCACACCGTAGAATTAATGAAAGAAGCAAATACTCGATGGCATATAATTGTTTTTGATTGGTCATTAATTGAGCCAAGAAAAGGAAATTATCTGTGGAAAGATTGTGAAAATCTCGTTAATATCCTTACCGATGCCAATATAAGTCTTATTGGTCAAATATGCGCTTTACCAAGCTGGATAAGTAATTCAAGCAATAAATGGGAAATTCCTCAAGACGAAAAAAACTTTACTAAATTTATTAATAACTTTTCAATTTTTGTCCAAAAATGTGTAGAGAATTTCAGCGGTATAAAAATATGGGAAATATGGAACGAGCCAACTGGTGGCATGTTCTGGCATCCTAAGCCAAATGCAAGTCAGTATGTAGAATTATTGAATGCAAGCTACAACGCTATAAAGGAAATAGATGTAAATTGCAAGATATTGGGGGGCTCTATACCAGGCTTAAATTTAGAGTTTCTAGAAGCCATATATGAAAATGCTTCTATGAAAGGATATGACCCTGATTGTCTTTTTGACTCTCTATCTGTCCACTATCCCGGAAGTATAGGCTTAAAAAAATATAGAGAGGTATTAGATAATCATAACGATTCGGAAAAAGAAATATGGATTACTGAAGAAGGAGTAGATACTGGCATTGATAATCCAGAAGAGAGTTTCCAGATGGATTATTATGTAAGTGAGAACAATTTCATTTCAGAAAATGAGGGGTTTGGACCAATGCTTCTTCTTCATTTTAAAGATAATACAAAGTGGGTACAAAACCCAATGCATCCTTATAGAAGTTATGGTTGCATGGGAATAGTTGATTTTCATGGCAGACCAAAAGAATCCTTTTATGCATTGAAATACGCAGGAAATCCTACTTTAGATGGGGGATTGCATTTTTATAAATGGAAAAATATATCATGGATTGCTGAGACTCCTCCAAATACAAGCATTATTTTGCAGACAAGGACGAGTAAAGATGGAATAAACTGGAGTGAGTGGGTAAATTATACAGAACCAGGAAAAATTAAATCCCCTAATTATAGGTTTTTACAATGGAAAGCTATTTTGAGTACAAATAATTCCACATTGACGCCGGTATTGCATGAAATTATAATAAGTTATGATTATAAAGCAAAGGTTTTTGTTGATGATGATTACAATGATACCATACCTGGATGGAATGTCACACATTTCAATAAAATACAAGATGGTATAAATGCGTGTGAGGAAAACGGAATTGTATATGTTTACAATGGAATATATCATGAAAATCTGATAATAAATAAATCTATTTGGTTAGTTGGCGAGAACAGAGATAAAACAATCATTGATTACAATAATGATATCATAAATATAATAACAAATGGAGCGTTTATTAGCAATTTCACAATAAGAAATGGTGTCTTAGGAATAAAAATAACTTCTTCATATAACAAAATATGTAACTGTAAAATTTACAATAATTCCTATGGAATCTGCATTTACAATTCATCGGGCAATATAATCTATAATAATTATTTTCAAAATCAAGTTAATGCAGTAGATGATAGTCACAACACATGGAATGTGAGTAAAAGATATGGAAAAAACATTGTAGGCGGCGATTATACAGCTGGAAATTATTGGCATGATTACAATGGTATTGATTTAGATGAAGATGGAATAGGAGATAGCATGCTTCCTTATAATTGTAATGGAAATATTGCTTATGGAGGGGATTTTATGCCATTGGTAAAATCACCCAAGATAGATTACATTCTTATCGCATTTGCTTCTAAAAACAAGATTTTTGATTGTGATATATCGACAAATTTTACTATAAAAGGATATGCTTCAGCATATAACTATACAGGAGGATTTATCAGTTTTATTGACGTAAATTGGACTCTCATAAATTATAATTCAAATGCAAGTGTAAATACAACATATGGAAAAAGCATTTCATTCAATTCGGGATGGAATGATGGCACTGCAATACTAACAGCAGAATATAATGGACACAATGATAGCGTTGTTTTCAATATAAATTCAAGTTTATTTTCATTTATGCTTTATAAAGGATGGAACTTGATTGCTTTGCCTGTAGAAAATAATTACAATGCTTCATCATTATATCCAGATATAAATGGATGTAGCATTATTCTGGGATGGAATGCAAGCATTGATGATTTCAATTTATATGTTCCTGGTTCTCCATATGATTTTGCTATAGAGAATGGACATGGATATTTCATTGGAATGAGTCATGATTCAATATTTTCTTTGGCTGGCATCCCAATAGAAAATGTTTCTGTTCCTCTTTACATTGGATGGAACATTCTTGGATGGTTTAATTCATGGCAAACAAATGCCTCATCATTATACAATGCAATAGATAACTGCACTCTTGTTTTATCATGGAATGCAAGTATGCAGGACTTTGATTTATATACTCCAGGTGTGCCAGATGATTTTGTTGTGGCAAGAGGAGATGGTTTTATGATTGCTGTTGATGAGGAAAGCATATGGCATGGAGAAGGATGAAGTATAATCTAAAAATTTGCAAAAATGTTTACACGGATTTTGCATGTAACAGATAAGAATCATGAAATTTTTGGTTAAGTTACTTTATTACCAAATTTTGTCATTTCATAATAGTAAAATTAAGGTAATAAACAACAATGCAGGAAGAAACTTTGTCATATGTGTTTTTTACGCTGAACTATTAAACAAAAGCACCAGTAAGGAAAGCGACCAATCCTATGAAAATTGCAATCAAAGTTATTTTTCTGAATTTGGAAAGAGTTTCCACATCTGTTTTTTTAACAATTATAGCTGATGTATATATCAGCAAAAAATCAGCTATCAAAACAATCGCAAGATAAATAAAATCATGATAGTACTCCCTATCGATATAAAATAAGAATGGAACAAAACTTATTGTTACAGAGGAGAGATAAAAAAGAGATGCAAAGTAGTTTGCCCCACTTTTTCCAAAATAAAGAGGAAAAGATTTTGTTTTTCTTGCTTCGTCACCCACAAAATCCATCACATCCTTCATTATTTCTCTTCCTGCTCCAGAAAGAAATGCAATTAATGAAATCAGATATACAATGAATGGAATTTTTAATGAAACTGCTGTTGCTCCAAAAATAAATGGAATTGCCATAACAAATGCAATATAAAAATTACCTACAATTTTAACTTCCTTAATTTTCACATCATAAAGAGTTGCTAAAATTGCATTTATCATGGCTATAATGAAACATGTTTCATTAACCATCGAACTTGCAATAATTCCTGATGGAAGGAAAATTGAATATATAAGAAGTGCATCTCTCTTTTTTAAATCGCCTCTTACAAGCGGCCTGTCAATTCTTTTATTTTTTCTATCTACTTCAAGGTCAAAATAATCATTTAATGAAAATGTTGCCCCTTCCAGAAAAAGAGCTGTTAGAAAGGCAAAAAATGTTTTATAAAAAGATGGCATTTCCTTTCCTGCAATAACTGCACCAATGAAAATGGCTATTGCAATCATAAATCCATGTTCCAACCTCATCAACTGCCATATTGCAATCAATTTTTTCATGAAATAATTTTTCTCATTCATTATTTTTCATATCTAATAAAATTTCATTTTTTCAAATTTCTTTTTTCTTCTTTCCCTTTCCAGAAAATGGTATACAGTATTGTGATTCGCTCCTTCGAGAAGCTTTTCAATTGCCTCCTTTGCTGTCTGGAGTTCGTCTATTTTTCCAACTATTGCAACTGTATGACCCTGTACAGATATATAAGCTCCTGTTGTTTCTTCAATTATTTTTCTGGTCTTGCCTTCTTTTCCTATAATTCTCCCGGCAATTCTTTTGATATGAGATGGTTTTTTACCAACCCAGTCTCTCATGTCAATCAACTCAAAATAGTATTCATCATTGAACAAAAGTAATGCCTTATCAGGAGATATTCCTCTTCCAATTGCCCTCACAACATTCTCTCCATCTAATTCTTTTAAAGCGTCATCTGACGTTATCTTTACTTCTCCAGAACTTGAATCAATTTCAAGTTTTATGCCATGAGATTCAATTTTCTCTTTAACTTCTCCGTTTTTACCAATCAGAACTGCTATCCTTTCCATTGGGATTTTAACATATCTCATATTATCCCTCCAGAATCCTATTTAAGATTTCATTTTCATCAATATTCATGAATCTACTGAAAAATTTTACTATGTTTTTAACATCTCTCTGTAAAAATTTAAGAGCCATTGGATTGTCCCTGCTCACTGTCTGTCCGACATCTATTATAACGGGGTTTCCTCTGTAAACTAAAATATTATATTCAGACAAATCAGCATGAACAAGTCTCACCTTTTTGTACATTTTTTCCATATACCCCTCTATTCTCCTAAATATTTTCTCAGGATTTTTTATTTCAGCATCTTTTAAGAGAGGAGCAGGTTTCCTTGCTGTTCCAATATATTCCATTACTATTACATTTCCCTCTCTTGCAATTGGTTTTGGAACTCTTATTCCCGCTTCATACATTTTTTTTAGATTATTGAATTCTTTTAGAGCCCATGCAAAGATTATGCTACGCTTATTCTTCTTAACATTTCTTGGCGGTTCATACATTAGATATTTAGATATGTTTCTGAAGGTTACAGTATTTATGCGATATATTTTTACTGCAACAAATTTGTTTTTGTATATTGCCCTGAAAACACTCCCTTCCTTTCCAGTTGAAATTGGAAACTCAAAAGAATCTATATAACCTGAGTCCATTAATTTGAATAGAGAATCAAGAGTTGCTCTTTCAAAAACCTCTCCCTCTGTTATACTAAAAAGCTTCTCTATTTCCGGTTCCCAGCTCATATGAACACACTTAAACTTTCTGGTATCAAATTTCTCCTTGCCAGATTTGATACCTGTGTTGGCGTATAACGATAAACAACATCTGCTTTTTCCTCCTGAAAATCCCACGGCTTAACTATAAGAAGATTACCTGTTTTAATCCACTTTCTCTTTTTTATTTTACCAGGTATTCTTGCCAATCTTGCCTTCCCATCTTCACATATGACTCTCAACCTTCCACTTCCAACATGCTGTTCAACAATAGCCATCATCTCTCCCTGATTTCTATTTGGCAAGGGAATTCTCTGTTCAATTTCCTCTTCCATTATAAAGGTTAATTTAATCTGATATATGAATATATCGATAAATGTATTTCCCCACAAATTTTGTTGATATAGATACAAATATGTGGAAAAGCAGTTATACAAATGCAATTCCTGTAAAGGAAAATTTGTCAAAAAATGGATTTGAAAATATGACTTATCCAAAAGAAGTAATCCTTACGATTTTGCATTTATATGTTGAAGAATTATCTCTATCAAAAATAAGAAATTTTATCCCCAAACTTGCAAGCAAGTTTTAGATAGAACCTATCTAAGATAACTTAATATCTGGCAACATGAAAGATATTATCTCTATAGTAGCGTTATATTATATTGGGTGAAAAAGTATGCTCACTTACTGGAAAAATTCGGATAGAAGATTAAACCCAAAATAAAGGGTGGAATACATATGGATGAGATTGTTTCGAAAGAAAAGGAGAGAGATTTTATGATATGAATGATGTAGATGAAAAAAACTGACTACAATTTGGGCATATAATCCAGAAAATGTGGGTTGAAGCATAATAATAATCCAATCGAAAGATATAATGAAGATGTAAAACAACGCTATAAGATAATACGAGGCTTTAAGTCATTTGAGTTAGCAAATGCTTTCCTTGATTTAAGGAGAATAGTTTATAATTTTATTAGAGGAGATGAAACCAGAGTTATGAAAGCTGGCATAGCTCTGGGGCTCGGACACAACAGATTAGAAAGCCTAATAAAATTTTGAGGGAATACACATCATTCATTTTGAGAAAAATCACACCATCATAAATTATTTATTTGCCTCGCTATTAATAGGCAAGGTGGTATTAAAATGAAACCTCAAATGGCATATGATAGAGCAATTACTGTATTCTCTCCAGATGGAAGATTGTTTCAGGTTGAGTATGCGAGAGAGGCAGTTAAGAGAGGCACAACAACAGTTGGAGTAAAATTCAAAAATGGAGTTGCTCTGATTGTTGATAAGAGAATTACCTCTCGCCTGATTGAGCCAAATTCAATAGAAAAAATATTTAAGATAGATGACCACATTGGTTGCGCTACATCTGGCTTAGTTGCAGATGCTCGAGCTTTGGTGGAGAGGGCAAGGTTGGAAGCACAGATTAACAGGCTAACATATGAACAGCCAATTCAGGTTAAAGCTCTGGCAAAAAAAATATGCGATTTTAAGCAAACTTATACTCAATATGGAGGTGTTCGTCCTTTTGGCACTGCTTTGCTTATTGGTGGAGTTGATGATACAGGTGTTCATCTTTTTGCAACAGACCCATCTGGAGCAATGATGGAATATAAGGCAACTGCTGAAGGAGAGGGAAGAGAATCAGCAATAGAATATTTTGAGAAGAATTATGAAGAAAATTTGAGTAAGGAAAAGGCAATAAAAATGGGAATATCCGCCATTTCATATGCAACTGAAAAGGGAAAAAAACATGTTGAAATTGGGATAATAACAAAAAAAGGTCTGGAAAAGAGAGAGAAAATTATTGAAAAATGATTATCTTTTGCTTTTTATTTCTTCAACTATATACGAAAACATTTTCTTTGGATTTATAGTGTCCATAAAAAGAGAGAGGTCTTCCTTCCTGAATTCTCTCATCAAAAATAAAAGGGATGCGTATATTGCTATACCTATAATTGCAAATAAAAGAAGGTCATACCATCTGAGTATCACATAAAATCTGTTGATATAGCTAACGCTTAATCCCATTAAAATACCTGCTAAAATATGCTTCAAAAGATTGGGGTTGATTCCTATTTTGCTTATTCTATATATGACAATTCTTGTATAAATCAAGCCAGCCAGATATGAAATAACTGTTGCTATTGCAGCGCCTGTGCCTGCGAGGCCAAATAACTTTATTCCAATGCTCCTTATATCTTTCGGGATGAGTATTATATTCAGGATTACGTTTAAAACTACCATTATGAGCATTCTGTTTCTTGCAAAATTTGGCAAATCCATTCCAAGAAGTTTTGTTTGATATGGCCTTTCGAGAGCATCAAGAAGTGCAAATAAAGGCAGGATTTGCATAATTGGAATTGCAGTATAAAATTCCTTAGAGAGAAGTACATAAATTATTGGTTTTGCAAGGAAAATTGGTAGGAAAATAACGGGCATTAAAATCATGCTTATATATCGCTCTGCCTTTTTTGATATCTCTTTCATTTCATTCATTCTGCTTTTAGCATGCATTGCTGACATAGTAGGCAATAAAAGCATTCCAAATGCAACAGTTATATTATTTATGAATCTGCATATCCTAACCACAGAAAAATAATCTGCTCCCTCATCGTATCCCCAGAAAAGCTGAATGAGAACTTTATCCAAATTCGTCATTATAATGAATGATACTGGAACAAGTGCAAGTGGAATTGCAAATTTTAGATAAATTGACATATACTCTCTATCTGGCATATCAACAGGTTCCTTGAAAAAGTAGTAGGAGGAAAGAAAGAAGGCAAACCCGCCTATTATATATGTATATACAATCCATATTGTTTCATATCCTGAAAAAACAAAGTATGCTGTTGCTGTAGTTCTTGCAAATGCCTCAATAAAGAATGGTATCTGAGCAATTGCAACTTCCATTTTTGCTCTAAAAGTAATTGTGAAATTTTTTGCAAGATTTAAAACAATATAATAAAACAACATTAAATAAACTGCATGTTCCTGCAGAGGTGATTGAAAACCTCTATGAAATAAATTTTTCCATATGAATATTGAAATAAAAACTGTTAAAATCATTAAAAAAGTTAAAAATAAGCGTATTGAGAAGAATGTTGCATTGCATTTTGAGATTTCCTTTCCTTCAGATATTCTTTTTATATGTGCATTTGGGAATCCGAGATTTGAGATTATGTTAAATAAAGCAACAAATCCATATGAAAAGCTTATTATTCCAAGTGCAAATTTTGGAAAATCATAATATCTTGCAATAATGAAAAGCGATGCATAATTAAGCAATCCAGTCAAAAAATTTGATGAAACAACCAAAGCTGACTTTCTTGCAATCACAAGGATAATATATCTCCTATTTAAATAATGTGAGCTTTTGTTTAGCTATGCTAAAATTATTTCAAAAGTAATATTTAGTACAGTATCTCCGCAAGTAAAATAGAAAGAATTAAGCCCTCTGGTTTATCCCGATTTTATGGGAGGGGATAAACAACAGAGGGCTACTAATAAAATTATAAGGAAAATAAATAGATTTTCATTTGGCTTTATAGAAGGAAAAATCGATTTCCATGAAAAACACAATTCCACATACAAAGACAATGACATACTTAAATCACTGCTCTTTCTTTTCAACAGGAATAGATATCCTGAAAATGGGTGCAAAAGATATAAAGAGATAACAAAAAGGAATGTTCCTGATGCAGATACAATTTATAGAAGAATAAAAATGAAGAGATGGAAAGAAATCTTACTCGAATATAATGAAATACAGGCAGAGATAACAAATAAAATAAAGAAAATAACTCAATCAAAGAAGACAATTGTCTTAATCGATGAGCACGAAATACCATGGTATGGTGAGCCAAATAAATATGCTATTGGAACGAGAAACTTCCATGGAACAAAACTGGCTTTCAAATATATAACAATAAATGTACTTATTCATGAATACAAGATTTGTTTGTTTGCCTTGCCACTGACACCATTTTCTAAAAAGCATAAATTGGTTGATGAACTATTGAATTTGGCAGAGAAATTTTTCAAAATAAGACTGGTTTTATTTGATAGAGGATTTTCACAGGATAGCAAAATCTTGAAAGTTGTGGAGAAACATGGATTGAAATATCTTTCTCCAATGGAAAAATATGAAGGAGTTAAAAGATTGGCAAACTCTGGAGATGGAGTAAATCCATTTTATCATATGCACTATGAATTTGGAAAGGAGAAAGTAAAAACGAATTTGTTTTTCATTCCAAATGAAAAACATGAAAAAGAAAAATGGAAAAATTATCATGTTTTCTGTACCAATATAGATGTAACAAAAGCAAATCTTATCTTTCTTGCAGATTTATATGGTAAGAGATGGAATATAGAGAATTTTTATAGAGATGGAGAAAATAACTTCATGATAAAAACAAAAACAGCTGACTTTGTTGTTAGATATTTCTTTTTCCTTTTTATGTCAATATTGTATAATCTGTGGTATTTGGTAAAAGTACGTTCTTCAGTAACTGCTCAAGAATGGAAAGATTTGATGGAAGATGAAATAATTGGAGAAAATGAAGATTTCTCAAATATTTATTCAATGTATGTTGCAATGAAAAATTTACTTGGCATTTTTATGAGACAGGATTATCATCATCTTTTTATTTTATAGAGAAAGCCAAAACTTGCTTTCTAAAGCCAAATTTACAATAATGCAGGATAAAATCGCTAAACATTCAAATCATTGTTAGCCAAAAGACACGCTAACAAAGATGATTTAATCTAACTTGCGGAGATACTGTAGTAACCATAAAATTTTATAGCAATTTAATGGGGATTTCTACTGTTAAACCAACGATAATATCTTTGGTAATTTCCCAGAAAATATCTCCAATATAATCGCCGAAATACTTGCGTATCTCCAAGTTGTCGGGCTTGGCAAAAAGGTAAAACCCATGATATGGGTCTCTTTCCTTGGGGCTTTGTGCCCCAGTAATTTTTTATTTCTATTTAATACTGGATAAGAGAGGGATTTGAATGTGATTTTACAGGTAAAAGTAAAATCTATTAAATTTAGCAAATCATAAATATCAAAGTAAATTTATAATAGGGATGGATAAAATACGCATTGATTTTACTTCTAAAAGAACCGAAGCAGGTTGGCAAAAAGTTCTCGATGATTTTTGGTATAAAGTAACACCAAAATGGTTCGAATTATTAACTTGGGTATTGATTTTAGAGGCATTTACCTATATAAGTGAGAACTATAATCTGCTATTGCCGAAGATAGTAACAGCATTTTCATATACGGCATTATTTTTTTATTTACAAAGCATATTTTACTCAATAGAATTTGAAGGCCTCCCAAAAATAAAATCTTCTTTCAGGAAAAGAGCGGTTTCGTTAGTAATTTCAGGATTACTTTCGTATGTTTTATGGCTTGTGTTAAGAGAACTTGCTTTTGAATTAAGCGGGAAAATATAGAGGTTGTATCTATTAAATTAACATGCAATTACTTTATTCTATCCATTCTATATATTCTTTCTCTCCTTCTTTTTTGAATGAAATCAAGTCCAACTTTTCGTATTTTTTTAATTTAGTTTTAACTAATTCTGGGTGAATGTTTAAAATTATAGCCATTTCTTCAAGCAATATTTTCTTTTTCTCTTTTATTTTTTCCAGAATATATTCATCTATTTTATAGCCTATTATTTCATCCAATCCAAATTTCTCTATTATTCTTCCTATATTTCTGATGTTGTTATCAATATTTTTCAAATGTTGTTCCATTTTTTTAAGGGGTTCTTCGTCATACATCATGTGTGATTTAGCCCATGTCTGTAAAATTTCTCCTAAACCCAGTTTCCCTGTTGTCCGGTATTTCTTATTCCAAGCATCTTTAAAACTTATCTCATATCCAATATGGTCAATTTCCTTCAACTTCTCTATATCCAATTCATATCCATCCACTGTTTGAGGGATAAAAAATTCATGATATTCTCCTGGAAGCATTGCTGGCATTTTCCATATTCTTTCACTACCTTCATATCCCACGAGCCAATATTTTGCAACTATGTCTTTAGCTACACCGTTTCCAGAATTCAATATTCTTAAAACTATTGCCATAGGTGAAATAGTAGAATAGGATAACTGTATTATTGGTTCTCTCGACTTTTTCATTTCTTTTGTCATAAGTCCTGTAAACAGGGCATAAACTGCAGTCACTACAACTAAAAGAATGGAAACATACAAACTAGGGTCAATATTATGTGACATCTCTTTTCTTATAAGTAATTTTAACTCATTAAAATATATTTCCAATTTTTCGGGTTATCCCCAAAAACTATCGTGGTAGGCGACGTGCCACGAACAAAATAAGAGAAATGGCTCTCTTCATAGATGATGCTTGACAGATAATCATATTAATAGTAACTCTATTTAAAAATGTCTAATGGCCAAGATAAGCAAAGGATTAGAGAAAAAGATAAAGCAAGAAGTATGGAAGATTTTAATAGAGGAGACTGAAAAAAGTATTGAAAAGGAATTACCCCAATATATAAAAGATATTATCATGGAAGAAATCGATAAGGCAATCCAGAAATATAGACGCTGCAACAAAAGAAAACTTATTAAACATATAACTTACCGCATAAATAAATTCAAAAAAATCATGAAAGAATTTGAAGAATACGAAAAAATTTTGGATAAAAATTGTAAGAGGCTTGTAAAGGATTTAGTAAAAGATGTGTATGAAGTGTCGGGGGAATCTATAGCATATAAGATGTGGAAATATGGTGAAACAATTTTTTCTTTTTTAAAAAGTGTTGAGGGATATATACGCCAGTTCCATAAAATGCCTTTAACACAATTTGATGCCCAGCAACTTTTAACATTTTATGGAGATATGTATAATTTTCTGGTAGAGAAAATTCTGGCAGAATACGTGTATATTTTATCAAAGTATAAGATTATAGAATCAGAAAACGATGAAATAAAAAGATTAGGAAAAAAATTTTGTGAACATTATATAAGGGTCACGAAGCAAAACAAGAGTATACGGAGGAGTTTGCTGCTGGATTTATTGGATAAGGCATATCCTCATAAATGTTCTCTTTTATTGGATAAAATTTGGAGAGATGCTAGATTCCATACAAATTTCTATTTTGATGATAAAGAGCAAAAATATTATCTTAATGGAAAACCTAAACACATCAGTGAATTAATGGAACAATACAAACAAATTTGTGGATTTTGTTGTACCATGATAAATGAGGAATTTAAACATAGCGGAATTTATAAATGGTTAGAGGAAGTAGAAAATGTTTTGAAAAAATTAGTTACTTCTACTTAAATTATGAATAGAATACTCTCTAAATTATATTTTTTAAGTATGTGTTTTAATAACTCATTTTGTTCTTCTATTGTGCTAAAACCCATCTCTTGTATCACTTCAATCAATCTATCTCCTTCTTCTGCAATCTCTTTGTAGTATTTGTTAAACAACTCATTAAAACTGCATATATCTTCCTTAATGGAAAGATTTTCTTTTATTAAGTTGGCTTGCGTATATACCAAAATCCACTTTATTTTTTCTAATTCTTCTGTAGGTGCTTTTTGGGGAGAATTAGAAAAACCCAACTCTTCACAAAGTTGTTCAATGTTTTTAATATAGTCATTTTTTACATCGAAATCATATTTTTCTAGTCTTCTATAGATTAAAGGGTCCTGCAAAAGACTATTTACAAAAGATGAAAAATTTATTGCTGTGTTTCTGGGGAATGTATAAGGATATCCCTCCTCCACCAATATAATATGTTCCATTTCATGGGCTATAACAGATGGCTTAATTGTTTTTGGAGGTATTTCTTTTAGCCAAATAATATGTTCCCCACTCGGTTTTGTTCCATTTCTGCATTTTATATGTGGAGTGCTATTTCTCTTAATTGCCCAAAAAAGTTTATTATGAATTCTCTTTCTTTTTTCCTCATAATATCTTTTAAATTGTGGCGATTTTTCTAATATTATGGATATGACGTCTTTTTCGTAAAAAATTTTTTCATCAGGAAACACACCTAAACAACAATTCTTAAATTTTTTATTACTTCCGCATGGACACTCATCATTTCTTCCCACTGGTTTTAGCGTTTTCATGTAATAAGATTATATCAAACCATATAAGTGCTTTGATAAAAGATATTTTTTCTTTTCAATAAAATTTTAATAACTGTCCAATCTTTTCTAAAAGTTAGAAACTCATCTGAACAAAAGAGGTATAGCAACTTTTGGCATTTTAGGTATATTTAATAGCATCAAAATAGGTGAAAAAGTTTATATAAAAGTAAAGGAGAGAACATGAAATAAACCATCCATAATATCTCCAGTAATTTATATAACTGTAAATAGTAGCGGCGATAATAAAAGTAAAAAGAGGATAGATAAAACGAGGCATAATCATATATGGCGAAGTTGTGAAATTTTTCACCTATTTTTTCGCAAAATAGCAATAAGCGCCGGGGGCAGGAAACCTCGGGAATTTTACTAGTAAAATTTTCTTACAACAGGAGGAAAATCGTTTGCTATTTTCCATAAATATACCGCTGTTTAATATCTTGACTTTGCCAAGTGTATGGCAAAGTCGAATTTGATCCATCAAAGTACGAAATTATTTAAAAAGGTTAATTTATAATAATTTATGGAAGAGGGAGAAAAAATTCTTACTGATATGGGTGAGAGATTTTTTGAAGAATTAGGCAAAGTGATGCTTTCTTTCCCTTCCGCTATCTGTGAGCTTATAGATAATTCAATCTCATCGGCTACTGATGAGTGTAAAGTTAATATTGATATCGTCATTAAACATTATCCTAGTGGGGATATAAAGGAAAATAAACTTGATATTATAATTGTAGATGATGGAATGGGTATATCCAGATATGATTTAAAATATAATGTCTTTGGATTAGCAAAGAAAACAAAGGCTGAACCAAGATGTCATAAGTATAGGCATCTTCGCGAGCATGGATTTGGATTAAAAACTGCGCTTGCATGGCTTACTAGAGGTACAGGCTATAACTTCGAACTTCGAACTGGCGCAATTTCCTCAAGGAATGGCACAATAGAATACTCGAAGGTGGTTGGTCCTCTTAAAAAGGGTCATTTAAGATTATATAAATCGACTTATAAGGAATGGAAAGAATGGTGCCAACCTCGAGGGGCTAATCAAGAAACGGGCACTCGAATCAGGTTTAGTACCTTATTCACACAAGCTCAGCAAGGGTGGAAAGATACAATCTTCAAAATAGAACCAGAGAAAATAAAATCCCTTGAGAGTCTATTAGATTTTCTAAAAGAACATTTGGGGATTACATATCGATATATATTACAGGAAGGTAGTACTATCCAAATTAGATATTCTGAAGTGAAAATAATTGATAACTCGCTTATTTCATCGAAAGAAAAAAAAGTAGATGTAAAGCCTTTATTTATCCCATTTCAAGGAGAACCAAGAATAGATAAATTCTCTGTTAAAGATTCAAATCGAAGGCTTTCGGTTATCTATATTCGAGGAATAGTTGATAAAGCAAAAGTACAAAATAATAAAATGTTCTATACTTGGAATGAGAGAGCGCAGGGTTTAGATATAGTGGTGTATAATAAAGTATTCGAGTCTGCATACTTTCCATGGAATGTGAAGAGGCACCAATCACACAATGGGCTTGCTGGAGAAATAAGAATCAAAAGTGGCAAAGGCATACCGACTATTCTCACAAAGAATAAACTTCAGTGGGATGATCCTTTATTAGAGGAACTTAACAGACGAATAATTGATATAGATTATACAATAGAAGGCCGCAAAAGCAATTTTAGCAAGTTTTTTCATGATCTTCAAAGAAGAGCCCTTGGAAAAGAGAAAAAGGAAGAAATAACCATTGAAATAGTTCCTCAAACAGAGACTGAAATGAATAAACTACTAAGGGATATATTGGACAAAATCGCAAAGCAAGAAGGATATATTCCTCATAAAGTGAATCTCAACGACATTACTTGGGGATATCCTCGTACGGCAGCAGATATAACATATCATGATAAACGAGGCTTCTTTATTTTTGAGTGTAAGAAAGGAAATGCAAATCCTAAGGATTTATATCAATTAATGATGTACTGGGATGGTTACGTATGCAACAATTTTGACATGGTGCATGATCTAGTAATTCGCGGTTTTTTAGTTGCGAATGGGTTTAGTGAAGGAGTAAAAGAAATTCGTGATTACATTAATAATCGCACCGACGAAAGAGGAGTTCATTATGATATTGTATTATGCAGATGGTCAGATTTTTGTCTCGAATTCGGTCGTAAACCATCTATTAGAAAGGTAGAAAAAAGAATTCGAAAATTTCTTGAAGATATAGATATGGTGGGCGACAATCTTACTATCCACTCTTAAGAAAACATTAACAGAGGAAATTCAAGGCATTTACCTTAGGATCCAAAATATTTTCATCATCAATTTCTTCGGTTTATTATTGCCTTTACTTTGAAAAGCAATGGATAGAAGAATTAGAAAAATTTGATAGAGATGATGGCAAATTTTTAAAGTATGCAAGTATATTCTTAATTATGGCGAATCCTCTTAATTTTGATTTTGATTTGGAAAAGGATATAATTCCCCAAGTGGAAAATGCCCTACAGCAAATAAATGAAACTTATGAAAGAGCAGTTTTTTTTCGTACATTATTAGGCTTGAATACGGATGATGCAAAAAAAGCACTGAATTATGCAAAAAATTATCTTAATGAATTGATAATAAACACTATTTCTTATATTAAAATCCAAAATAAAAGATTATTAACTGCGATAGAAAGCATGAAATCTGCAAATGAATTTATTCTAACGGTGACTGCTATACTGATATCTATTTTCCTTTACATATTCAAAGACACGAACTTGATTTTTTTTGGTATTGTTATGACAATTATTGCCCAATTTATAATATTAATTTCTATAAAATCCATTGTTTATCAACCAAGAGATTTGATAAGCGGATTTAAATTACCGGACAAAAAACACGTCGATGAATGGATTGGTATTATGGCAACTGAACTAAAAATGGAAATAAGTTTATTTGCAGCAAATAGCAAAGACATTAACAATAAAAACGAACTATACAGATATGTCAATATTTTCCTATATCCATTTTTGATAATGCTTTTCGCGTCATTAGTAACTAAATTTTTAATAGAATATGACAGTTCGATAGATATATTCATGAGTTTGACCACTTTGCTATTGATTCTGACTTTTGCGGTATGGAGTTTCTTGTTTCAAAAGCTTCCAAAACCAATAACTTACCAATTTTGGGAAAACAAAGATTAGAGATTTTTTGAAATAATTCCTCCTATTTGTGCATAATATACCATCTCTCTTATGCTTATATGGGATAGGCTTTAACATATCATTGGCACCGATTTGAGAATGCAAAAAATTTAAAGCAACCAATGAATTAAAAATTAGAATGGCTATAATATTTGATGTTTCTGTGACCATTGGCTTTATAGTAGCGTTAATCTCTCTATCATGGCAGTTAAAAAATATTTCGAGGAGAAGAAACCGCGAATGAAATTATATTTGGATTATAAGTTTATTTCTCTTAATCCAAATTATGTTTTGATAACAGCAGGCGATGGAAAACAGGACAGGGCTATGGAGTTGTATGCCAGAGGAAGGCGGTGTAGTTATCCCCACAGTTCATTATGATGCGGAAGGAAATGACTGGTATAATTTGAATGATGAATATGTTGTTATCAACCTGAATTTGCCAGTTAGCCGCCTAAAAAGAGATATTGGCTTTGCCAATATCTCCTTATGAAGAATATAACATTTCCATTAGGCGGCATAGTAATAATAGACAGAGTAGAAAAAGAATTCGGTCTCTTCTCAAAAATTTTTGGTGGCATAGGAGGAAATATGAAAGATTTCATTCCGCTGGTAAAAGTACATGTAAATAATAGGCTAACTCATTCTGTTGCTACCCGTCAAATACTGAAAACTTATCCTATAGAGGCAATGAATAAGCTTGGAGTAAAGGAAAATGT
>DRIF01000181.1 GCA_011052825.1 Thermoplasmatales archaeon | reverse complement strand
TTGGTATCTTTCAAGCAATACAGGAAAGAATTTTCCTATTCTTTCCAAAACCCTATACAATGTTCTCTCCGCAACATTTTCCTTTACTCCAAGCTTATTCATTGCCTCTATAGGATAAGTTTTCAGTATTTGACGGGTAGCAACAGAATGAGTTAGCCTATTATTTACATGTACTTTTACCAGCGGAATGAAATCTTTCATATTTCCTCCTATGCCACCAAAAATTTTTGAGAAGAGACCGAATTCTTTTTCTACTCTGTCTATTATTACTATGCCGCCTAATGGGTATGTTTTGTTTTTCATAAGGAGGTATTGGCTTTGCCAATATCTCCTTTTAGGCGGCTAACTGGCAAATTCAAGTTGCTAGTTGCGTAATCACTATCTGGACGAATAGGATCTGTAACTTTTATAAGAGGAGGGTTCTTTAACTTATGTAATCTCGGGGGAATGCCCTCATACCCTCCAGTTACATGATTGGAACTAGCAAAAATAACTTTCTTGACCTTATAAATTCTAGCGCATTCATAAATATTTTTGGTTCCTATTATATTATTTTTAAGAATTGATTGCCAATCAGCGTTTACTCTTGCGTCGGCTGCAAGATGAATTATATAATCTATTCTGTCTATTTTTTCAAAAACGTTGCATAATTGTTTAAAATCTGAAATATCTACCTTAAAATGTCTCTTTCCATCATCTATTTCTTTTATATCTATACCAATCAATTCGAACTCATCTTTTAATCTTTTCATAAGAATGCTTCCTATCAGACCTTTTGAACCAGTTATAAGCAACCTTTTCATTTTTTGTCTTTTCCTTGTTTTTTTCTTTTCTGAAAAACTTTTATTACTTCCTTTTCTATTTTCTCTGTTATCATTGCTCCCCAGATCGAAGGAGTAACAATTCCGTCAAAATCCGATAAATCTGTGTTATGATATGTTTTTTTGTTTTAAATATTTCAAATCTCATTCCTCAATTAAATTATATATTCCAAACCATCTATCCATAGGACTATAATTGTTCGATTATCTTGAAACATAGTATGTAAATACTCTGTATCTTAAATAATCTCATTCTACCATTATTCCTTTTACAGTCCTCTTAACTAAAATTTTGGTGCTGTCAAATATTTCTTTATCCTTTATTTCACCTATTAGATCGAATAGTAAAGAAAGCTCTGTACAACCCACGATCACGCTCTCCACATCATATTTTTTTATGATTTCCGCTAATCTTTTTGCATCCTTCTTTAAAGTTTTCCCTGCCAATAAATTATAAATAATCCTATCCACTACCTCTTGTTCTTCTTGACTCGGTTTGATGAGTGCTATTCCTCTTTTCTTCTCATATAATTTATATTTAATTGTGGAAGAAGTGGAAAATAAAAGAGCCCTCTTATAACCTTCCTTTTCAACTTCTTTCAATGTTTCGTCCACTATATTTAACATAGGAATAGATATCTTTTCTATTATATCTTCATAAAAAATATGTTCTGTATTGCATGGCATAACAATAAAATCTACTCCTGTTTTCTCCAGAATTTGAGCGGCTTTTATTAATTCTTCTCTCATCTTATCTTTTTGTGTTAATTCTTCTACATTATCTGGTATAGGAATACTTAGTATTACTATGTAAGGGTAATCGTTATGATAAATGGCTCCATATCTTTTCTGGAAAGTTTTTATAATTTGCTCATAAAAATAAATGGTAGAAACTGGCCCCATTCCACCAAGGATACCTACTTTTTTCATTGTTTCACCTTAGAGATAACGAAAGGTCTTTTACCAGCCTGCGTTGGATAAATTTTTTCCACATACTCAACGGATATTTCCATTTCCTCCTTTTTTCCAATGATATTCTTGACTTGCCTTATAAGGTTATTTTCTTTTTCTTTCTCAACGTTTCCTAAAGGTACAATTTTTATTATGCACTTATTTACTGATGGTTGAAAAATTTGGGACTCCTTTATCCAATCTTGCTCCATCACTATCCATGTAAATGACTCCCCAGGTATTTTTTTACCGCTTTTAGTAACGATATTTTCTCTAGTTTTGCCTAAAATTCTATCTACAAGTGATAAACCTCTTCCACAACTACAGACATCATCTGATGGTATGCCAGCATCTCCGACATAATATCTTATTAGTGGCATGGATTTATTTATAAGCGTGGTTCCGACTATCTCCCCTTCTTCCCCAGCTGCAACATCTTCATTATCTTTTAAAAATTCAACTAAACCTATCTCCTCGGACAAGTGGAAACCATGGTTTTTGCATTCAAAAGCACTTCCAACCATCTCCCCTTGTCCCCATTCCTCAAAAATATCGCATCCAAAAGCATCTTCTATAACTTTTCGTTGATAGGGATATAGTGTTTCTGAAGTGCATAAAGTCACTTTTACAGGATGAACGTCAATATTGTTCCTCAATATATATTGAGAGATAAGATATAAAGTTGAGGGGGTCCCCAAAATGGCATATGGTTTAAATTCATTTAATTTTTGAAGGTGTTTTTCTATTATTTCATCGCTCAATTCTAAATTAGAAATGTAGAGAGATCTATTGAATTCGAAATATTCATACACTAAATTATTACGACCTTGTTGAAGAGAAGGAGGTGGTCTAAAATGAATGACCTTCTTGCCATGTTTCAAATTTATTGCATCATAAAATCTTAAATTTTTTGCCCTTTTATATCCCATTGTTTTCCCACTTAACATAATTGACAAAGGAGATCCTGTGGTCCCTCCAGTATGCTGGGCTCTTCCTCCGTAAATTTTGTAGTGCTTACTCAAAAATTTGTCATAATTTTTTATTATATCCTCTCTATAAATGATGGGGAGTTTTTTAATATCTTTTTTTCTTCTTATTTCATAAGGGTATATTCCTAACTCTTTCATTTTTTCATGGTAAAAAGGCACATTATGATAAGCAAACTTTATGATATTTCTTAATCTCTTATTCTGCAATATCTCTATTTCTTCATGGTTCAACCATTGTGTTTCTCTTAATTCAAAATAGGCAAAAGCAGTATGTAATCCATAAATAAAAGGAAACGGAACCATTTTTGCCATTTTTTTAATTGGTGGTAACAACTGTAGTTTATTTGCTAAATAATCAAATGAAACACTTTTCATAGAGAGAATAATTATGCCCTTATTTTTAATTTTTTCATACTTTCATATATTTTTGGAATTAGAAGAAATTTTTTTAGGAATATTCCAATAAATAAAAACATAAAAAGACCAAAGAAAAATTTTAG
This sequence comes from Thermoplasmatales archaeon, assembly GCA_011052825.1. GTDB lineage: Archaea > Thermoplasmatota > E2 > UBA202 > JdFR-43 > DRIF01. The sequence continues at coordinate 11,014 of DRIF01000181.1, read as the reverse complement.
CATTGCATATGTAAAAAAACGAAAACCCTCTTCTTTAAAATCATGGAAATGTTTTTTATGAAATAGTATGTACCCAATAATTTTATTTTTGATATTGGTGGAAATCTGGGAAGATGATAATCCTTTTATTACAGCTACTTCAGGCAAGTAATCAAACTCATATAACTTGGATATTCGATAAAAAAAATCATGATTTTGTTCGCTGGAGAACTGTTCATCTAAAAACCCAATTTTTTCAATAACCTCTCGTTTAATCATTATAGTTGATGTTTCTATATCTGAAAAACTAATTAGTAATTTTTTATCCACTTTTCCTATTACGTTAGGTTGTCTTTCTTTTTTGATTAACTCATCATAATATGCACTCCCAACAAAACCTAATTTCTTATTTTTCCTAAATAATCCAATCTGTTTCCTCAGTTTATCTTTATCGCAGTAATAGTCATCATCATCCAAAAAAGCAATGTAATTTCCTGAGGCAATTTTCAATCCAGCATTTCTACAGAAATTGGCTCCTTTCCTTTCATCATTTCTCATATAAATAATTCTTGAATCATTAAAAGATTGAACGATTTTTTCAGTATCATCTGTGGAAGCATCATCAATAACTATAATTTCTATATCATTATGACTTTGTTCTAGTACCGATTGTATAGCTCTTTTTAAATACTTGCTTCTATTGTAAGTGGGAATAATTACACTCACTTTTTCTCCAATCATTTTCTCCACTTCTCCAGATTTAGTCGAGTGAATTTTTCTAATTCTTTATTATATTCTTCGAAGTATTCTTGTAATTTTTCCCTCGTTTCTTCCTTCATCGGTGGAACTTTACCTTTCCTTGTGTTTATCCTTTTTATAAAATCCCTTAGTATCCTATATTTTTTTATATATTTATTTCCTGCTAATCTAGCTAAAAATATGCTCCTAGGTATTCCTCCAACATGCTTCTCTTTTAAATCTCTGAACTCAAAATTAGGGTCTACACCAAAGGATTCTAAAATTTTTCTCAAGATGTTCTCTCTATCTCCTTTTAAATCTTCTGCAAGTATGAAGAGCATGTTGGATTTCGAGAAAAACTTTGCATATCTCTTAATCTGCAGTATATATTTTCCCCTATCTTTATAGGAATATATTTTTTTCCATTTAGGATTTTTTATTCTTTCTTCCTCCTTTTCCAAAGCTTCCTCAAAACTCATCATTTCCTGTCCGTTCCTCACATTATGCCAGTAATGAGAATAGGCTCTATCAACAGGATTTCTTAAAACAAAAATAAGTTTAACATTTGGTAAAACATTATATATTCTTTCTGGAACTTTTTCATCATACAGATATTCTGGCGTTTTTTCTCCTATTGCCCTCTCGCCATTCCAATCGTTAAAGAATTTTTCATACCATTCTATGCCTTTTTCAAAATTTTCTTCTCTATCAAAAAAATGAATTTCCTTACTTGCCATAAACACATCTGGATGCTGAGCTAGGTAAATGCGTAAAGCAGTTGTTCCAGATTTCATTGCTCCTGGAATTATAAAATTAGGCAACATTTTATCGCCTCATCCTTCTCATTGCTTTTTTTATTTTCTCTTTTTGTAGCCATGTTTTTCTTTTCCTCCTTTCCTCTTCCAGCATTTTTATATGGTTATTTATTATTTTCTCAAATTCTTGAGATTTTTCCTTGCGCTCTTTTCTTTCATAGAGATTCTCTTGTTCTCTGCTATCTTCTTTCAGATTGTAAAGTTCTTTTCCTTGGTTCGAAATTATGAACTTCCACTCATCGTCTCTGTAGGCAGTTATTCTCTCCTTTTTCCATGCTTCAGCTATTACAAAATCATCTGACTCAAAAACATTTTTTCCCTGTAACCATTCATTTTTTTCTATACCCAAAAAATGAAGAATTGTTGGAGCTAAACTTATCAATGAGATAGGTTTTTCAATAGTTTTCTTATCCATATCTTTTCCATAAAAAATTAATGGAACATGAAGCAATTCATCATACAATTTTTCTTCATGCCCCAATCCTATATGTTCTCTAAATTCTTCTCCATGATCTGCTGTTATAATAAAGAGAGTGTCAGGGAATTTTTTCTCAATCCATGCAATGAGGTTTTTTAGCATCCAATCTGTGTATCTTATGCACCCATCATAGAGGTTTATATAATCTGGCACCTCTTCATCTTTTATTTCCTTCCTCATTTTCACATCATCTATTTTTTTCCCCATCCATATTTTCTTCATATGACTATATTTTTTTAGCCCAAGTTCTTCCAAAAATTTGTTTGGAGGGACATATGGCATATGCACATCCATGTAATGAAGCCACAAGAAAAATGGCTCATTTGCACTTTCAAGCCATTTAAATGCTTCTTTATTTATTCTTTGACCATCTTCGTGCGGTAACTTATGCATAAAAACAGCTTTGAATCCTTTAATTGCCTCATGTAGTGTCTTGCTAATTCTACCTCTTTCTATTTCATCTTCTACTTGTCCTAATAAAAAATCATTAAAATAATCGAAACCACGATCATAACCATAAAATTTAGATATGTATGGATTGGAATGAATGGCAGATGTTGAATAACCCTTTTCTTTTAATAATTCCGCTAAACTTTTTCTCCCCTTATGAAATTTTCCTGTTTTTACTTCCTGCAAAAAAAGGAGAGGATATGTAGAAGTTAAAAAGGAAGGAACAGAATGTCTTGTGTTTGGACCATTAGCAAAAGCATTTTTAAAAAACAAACTTTTTTTAGCCAAATTATCTATAAAAGGTGTTGTCTTTCTATGATACCCATAACAACTCATATGATCTGCTCTAAGGCAATCAATTGTAATCAATACAACATTTTTCATATACTTTTCATTATTTTCTCTATAACGTCCACATTTTTCGCTCCTATTATATGGCTATTAAAAGGCATTCTCCTGTTTTTAATTGATTCTATAAAGTTAATTGCCTCTTCTCTTATTGTATTATTTGCCTCTATTTCTACATCAAAATCTCTTTCCTTTCCTTCAAAAACATGCATTTTTTGTTTTACACATTCTACTTTAGCCATTCTATCTGAGCCAACTATTTCCATTATCCTTTTCCTCTCGGGCGTAACCCAGCTGAGTTCAACATTTGCAACAAAATCCTCATAATCCAAATTTATGAAAACCATTTCATTGAGTTTATCTCTTCTATAAAACCTCGCCATTACTTGCCATTCGTGTGGCCACTTTCCAGTTAAGAAATGAATAATATCTAATGGATGAGGGAGTAAATCCCATATTATATCTACATTTTGTATTGGTGGCATTAAAGTTGTCCATTTCAAGGTTAAATAATATATTTTTCCGAAATATCTTTCGTCTACCAGTTGTTTTGCTTTCCGAGTAACATTGGCAAACCTGAAAATATGTCCTACTTGTAGTATCAATCCGTTATGAGCTGATAACTCCACCAGTTCATATGCTTTATTAGCATTGGTTGTCATCGGTTTTTCTAACAAAACATGTTTTCCATTTTGCAATGCTTCCTTAGCCACATCATAATGAAAAACATTATTTGTACATATATGGACGGCATCTATTGCGTCATCTTTTAAAAATTCTTTATAATCATTGCTTATTTTTATTACATTTTCACTATCTTTGAGGTTCTTTAGCACATCTTCTCTAACATCACATACTCCAACTCCCTCTATTTCTCCTTCTTTAACCAAATCAATGTATTCTCTTACAACCTTACTTCCCCAGTATCCTATTCCAATAACGCCAACATTCATCTTACTCACCATAGAATGCTTTTATTTCATTACATACCATTTTCAATTCTTCCTCCTTTAATGTGGGATATATTGGCAATGAAAGACATGTTTCTGCATGATGCTCTGCGTTTGGATATTCCCTTTCTGCATATTTTTCATAAGGCTTCAACTTATGAATTGCTACAGGATAATGAATTCCACAGAATATTTCCTTGCTTCTTAAGTATTCTCTAAGCTTATTTCTATTTTCCGCTTCTATCACAAAAAGATGATATACATGTCTTTCATCAAGGGCAGGTAACTTTATTTTTTCAAGATTTTTTAAATATTCATGATACAATTTTGCAATCCTTCTCCTCTTCATGTTCCATTCATCCACCCTCTTTAGTTGTACTCTTCCAAATGCGGCATTTACCGTATTCATTCTTGCGTTATAGCCAATATACTCTGCGAAATTGCTTCCGCCATGCTCTCTCAATAATTTTGCCACTTCTGCAACCTTTTTGTCATTTGTGGTAATCATTCCTCCATTACCAGCTACAGTCATATTTTTTGTAGAATAAAATGAGAAACAACCTATCTCACCGATTGAGCCAACTTTCCTACCCTTATACTCTGCTCCATGCGCTTGAGCACAATCTTCTATCACATGTAAACCTTTATCTTCTGCAATATCCATTATTTCTTTCATTTCGCATGGTAGACCATATAAATGAACAGGCATAATGGTTTCCACGTCTTTATCTATCGCTTTCTCAATTTCCTCTGAGCTAATATTCCATGTACTTGCCTCAATATCAGCAAATTTTGGTTTTGCTCCTGCCAAAACAATACTTTCAGCAGTAGCCACAAAAGTCATGGGAGTAGTTATAACTTTGCTTTTTATTCCTAAACAGCGCAAAGCTATTACTAATGCATCTGTTCCCGAGCTTACTGCAACAGCATAATCTGTACCAATATATTCTGCAAACTCTTCTTCAAATTTTTCAACACTCTTCCCTCCAACAAAAAATTCTTCTCTTAATGCTCTAAGCATTTCTTTCTCCATTTCTTCATCAACAACAGGCATTGAAGTTGGAATTACCATTTTACCTCCTCCTCTATTATTTTAGCAGGATTTCCTACAACAACGGCCCTCTCAGGAATATCTTTAGTAACAACAGCTCCAGCCCCCACAACGGCAAATTCCCCTATTGTTATTCCGCACATTATCGTTGCTCCTGCACCAATGGAAGCTCCTCTCTTCACCAGTGTTTCAACAAGCTCCCAGTCTTCCTCACCTTTCAGACTTCCATCAGGATTTATGGCGCGTGGATATTTATCATTGGTAAATGTAACGCCAGGTCCAATAAACACACCATCTTCTATTATCACACCTGTAGGAATAAAAGTAAATGGTCTTATCTTACAGTTATTTCCTATTTTAACACCCTCTTCTATATAAACAAAGCCCCCAATTTTACAATTATTTCCTATTTCGCATTTATAGAGATTAACTGGCTCCCTTATTATAGTATTTTTCCCTATTTTACAGTCCTTGATTAGGTTAGTCACAAACCTTAATGTAGGAACACCTATAAAAAAATTTAGTATCAATTTAAATTTACTTTTATAGTCCTTGTCATTTAATATTAGCGATGCAGTTATTCAGATAATAAATCCAGTAAACATATTATTTAAAGCAAAAGATAAAATGTGATAATAATCATAAGTATATAAAAGGAGTTAATTTATTTTTACATGTTGAATAGCCATACAATAAATTTTTCGGATGAGGAATATCCAAAATAATCATAACTTTTTATCTCAATTGTATGCTTAAAGAAAGTTGGTTCATTCCATAAATAATCTATCAAATTTGTATGTGATATAAATTGTAATTGATTATCCATATACAATTCCACTTTGGGCACATAAGAAGAGTCTATGACAACCCCTTTTATTTCTATAGATCCTATTATTATATTGTTAAACCTAAAAGATTTCCTTAACGGAGCCATCTCCCTTCCAAATAGGTATAAATATCCTTTTTTAGGAGAATTAAGTATTATTGTAGGAGGAGAATTGTCAACGCCCACTTTCATTTTTCTAATATTTTCCTTGATGCCAAGATTATCTTTTGCATAAAATTCAATAATATGTTCACCTTCTTTATATAAATGAAACGGAGTGGTATAATTAATCCACGATTTATTGTCTACTCGATAACAAATATTATTTACCCCACAGCCAATATCCTTTCCTAAAAAGCCTATAGTAGAATTTTCATTTATCCACGTTAATGCGTTATTCACATATGCCCTATCAAATAGAATAGTAGTAGTCGGTGGTGTCGCATCAACCCATATATCTATAGTTTTTATTACTTCTTCGTTTCCCGTTTTATCATTGCTATAATATGAAATTTTATGCAATCCTTCATTTTTAATCTTAATCGGGGAGTTATATTCTTCCCAAATTTTATTATCTACTCTATATCTTGTGATTTTTGTCCCAGAACCCCCGTTATCACTTGCTGACAATACTATCTCAGTACTAGGAGAAATATAATAACACTTAGATGTGATATAGTGTTGCCCCTCAAAGAATAGAGTTGTTTGTGGAGCTTTTGTATCAATTTTAAATTTTTCTGTATGAATTTCTTCAATATTTCCAAAAATATCTTCTGCCCAATATTTTATTGTGTATACACCATTGGGTGCATGGCCTTTTTCATCTCTTAACTGAAAAGAAACAGGAGTATTGTTAAATCCAATATGCCATGAACCATTGCATTCATAGTAATTTCCAGACCAAAAAAATTTACTATCCTGTGGCCCTTTAACGGCAAAATGTTCGTAACATCCTTTTTCATCATATGCCCATATGGTAAATTCTGTCCATGGAGTTACATATTCTTTCCAACATCCTAAATCCACCGATAACCAACTTTTTGGGGGTATTTCCTTAACAAATACTTCCCTACTTACAATATTATTCATCTCATTAATTTCTTCTAATTCGTTGTCTGGATCTACTATAACATAAATTGTATGCCAACCATAGGTGGGTGTCCAATTTGCCATGGCTGTAAAAATTCCATTATTTTCTATATAATGAGCATAAAAAGTATTTTCTGGATATTCGTGATGCCTGTCTATTACAAGCTGTTTTTCTCCAATCAACTTCTCTGAAATCAACTGTCCTCCGTCATCTGGATTTCCATCCCAAAATTGAACTTTTATGTCCATTGGATTTACCCATAGCCCTCTCAAATCAGGATTAGGATCATTCCCACCCATTCTATTATATTTCTCCGCTTCAATTCTTAAATCTCCTATTAAGATATAATCTAGCCATATGTCTGGATAATAGTCCATCTGATAAGTCCCAAGAAATAATGTATGAGATCCAGTATTTATTGATACATTATGAATGGTAACTATGTACCATGAATTAGTGGCAGGTATTTGAACATCGCCTAAATGTAAATTATCTAATTCTATCCTATATTCTGCTCCTGGCTCAGGGGAAGAATCTCCAACTCGAAATTTTATGTCCACAATCTCCCATTCATTATATTCAAAATCCCATTCCCCCCAGCATGATCTGCCATTTGGAGAATACCATCCCCATGCACTTCTGGCTTCACATAATGCTAAATTATGTATATCGCACCATATATGCCATTCAGTACCTTGCCCATAAACACGCAAATTTTCTACGCTATAGTCATATTCTTTCCATCCTGGAAAGGATGAATCTGGTTCAATGGTTATCTGGTAAGCTAAAGAATCATTTGTAGAGGAAGAATGTTTCACAAACATACAGATTCCCACCACCAAAAAAATTCCGACAATTTTTAGCATGACATTCCATCTCATGATATTCTATATCACTAAACTTTAAAAATTTTTTGCTAAAAAGTTTTTTATTCACTACCTATTTTACAATAATGCTCATAAGTATAATAGTTCCAACAAAAAACGAGGAAAAAAACATTGAAGAGCTTTTAAAAATATTAATACCTCAAGAACAACCAATCGAAATAATTATTGCAGACGGTGGAAGTAAAGATGCTACACATGAAATAGTGAAAAAATACATGCAAAAAAACCCAAATATCAAGCTTTACGTGAAAAAGGGCACCATTGGCGAAAGCATGAATTATGCCATTGAGAAAGCAGAGGGCGAAGCAATATCTTTTTTAGGCGCAGACGATAGACCAGATAAAGATTGGATAAAAAATATAAGAAAAGCTTTGAAGAAAGGAAATAATATTGTAGCAGGAAAATGTATAATAAAAGGGAAAAAATACTTTCAATTGGACAGAGTGAAATTTTATCATAAAGGTTTTGACATTTCTATCCCTGGAACTAATACAACCTATAGGAAAGAAGTTTTAATAAAATTAAATGGTTTTGATCCCCGGTTCATAACAGCAGAGGATATAGATTTAAATTATAGAGCAGTTAATGCAGGATATAAGATATATTTCGAGGAGAATGCTATCGTCTATAGATACGCAAGAGAGAATGTCATAGATTTTCTAAAACAAGCTTATCGAAATGGCTATGGCAGGAAACAACTCACATTAAAACATGGTAGATTATGGAAGCAGTATTCTTTAAATCAGATGTTTTCTACACATCTAACATTTCTTGGCATGCTACGCCTATTTTTTGGTCTTTTGGGCTATTTAATATGCAAGATAACTGGAGGAGGAATTAGAAAATAATTTTTATTTTGAAAAAATTTATTCATATTCTCCAGCTTCATCAATTAGCTCTTTAACTTCTCCATCTTTAATAAAAACTGGATGTGAAATTATTGTTCTTCTACAGCAATATCTTTTCACTCCAAGTTCATCTAAAACTTTTCCTGCCTCTTCGCCATCAATATAAACTCTTTTCTTGTATTCCTCAAAAATTGAGGCAAGAACCTTTCCGCATGTAAAACATCTTACAGGAATAATCATTTTTTCACCTATATGATTTCTGTCTCTTTTTCCTTGCTCCTCTTCCAAGCTGTTTCTTTGGCTCCTTTCTGCGCGTATCACTTACAAGCAAAGTTCTGTCATATTCCATAAATAGATTTTTTATTTCCTCATCATCTGAAAATTTTGCAATTGCCTTTCCTATTGCTGTTCTTACCGCTTCCGCCTGACTTATCGGTCCTCCTCCTTTAACATTCACCTCTATACTCACTTTCTTGCTGTATTTTTCTGCCAGATTGAGAGGTTCAGCCATTATATTGCGCAAATATTCTGGATATGCTTGAAGGTTTAGATTGTTAACTCTAACTATTCCCTTGCCTTTTTTAATATATGCCCTTGCAATTGCACTTTTTCTTTTTCCTGAAGTTATAATCACTTCTGCCATTTTACTCCCAGATATTCAGACAATTCTTTCAGGGTAATATAATTTACTGATTTTTTTCCTTCTATTTTTTCTTTTTCTTTTCCTTCAAATTCTTTCGGAACTCCTATGAATACCTTAAGCCTTTTATATGCTTTTCTCCCTTTTGGTTGTTGATATGGAAGCATTCCTCTAACTGTTCTTTTTAATATCATGTGAGGCATCTTTGGAAAATAAGGACCCTTTCTTTTCATTCCTCCTATTTCCCTCTTTCTTCTGTATCTTTTTATTATCTCTTCTTTATTCCCATTTATTATTGAAAGTTCTGCATTCACAATAAATATTTCCTCTCCATTCATAAGGCGTTTAGCAACCATAGAAGCAAGCCTTCCTAAAGGAGTATCTGTAGCATCTATAACGCCCATTTCAACCACCTATTATTCTAACGTTATTTCCTTTTGGATTTTTCTCAACTAACTGAGCAATTGTATAACATTTTCCTCCTGCCTTCTCAATTTTTTGTCTCGCTGTTTTTGAAAATTTCCATGCAGCAACTTCAATTTTGTCTACTTCACCCATGCCCAGAACTTTTCCTGGAACAATTGCTATTTCCCCATCTTTCAAATGCTTTGCAATCTTGCCCACATTAACTTCAGCCCAATTTCGAGAAGGTTTTTCAAGTTTCTTTGCTATCGCTTTCCATATGCCTGTATTATTTCTGCGAGATGCCTCATAAAGCAAATCTATTGTTTTAAGGAGTTGAGGATTTGTCTTTTTCATTCTCATTGGAAGGAAGTATTGGCAACTCTTTTATAAGATTTATGCTTGTCTCAAATTTTAAAACCCTATATATCTTGCATACAGAGATTTTGCCCTATTTTTATCGCCTGTCCCCTTTATTATTGTCCTTCCATTTTTAAAAACTATAAATTCATATTTATCTTTATGAAAGCGAAGCATGTATTCATTAAATTCCACATTCCCTATGTCTTTAAGTTTTTCATACAAAACTTCAAAGGAAATCTCTTTTCCCAGATTTGGATTTATCTGAACAGCCTTTCTCCCACACAAAACTGTTGAATCTGTATATTTTGTATATTTTCCATCTAAAAATTCAAAAATTTTTCTTCCACATGAAATGCATGAAGAAAGCTTTTTCACCTTTATCGGGGTGAATATTCCGTGCCACACATCAAAATGAATTGCCTCTCTCCTGAATTTTTTACCTGTCAGAATTTTTATTAACTCTGTTGATTGTATAGACGCAATAACATTTACAGCGGTATTCAGAATTCCTGCTGTCTCGCAAGTCGGCAATATACCTGGAGATGGAATATTTTTTATGAAACATCGGAGACAAGCAGTTTTTCCAGGTAAAATGTTCATGGTCATTCCTTCTACTCCAATAACCGCTCCATATACCCAAGGTATGCTATATTTTATGCATGCATCATTAATTAAAAATCGCGTTTCCATATTATCTGTTCCATCTGCAACAGCATCAACACCCTTTATTATTTTTTCAATATTGAGTGGGCTAACATCTTCAACAATAGGAACAAGATTTATTTCAGAATTAACTTTTCTCAGCTTCTCAACAGCAGATATAGCTTTTGGAACTCTTTTTTCAGCATCTTCTTCTTCAAACAAAATCTGCCTTTGCAGATTATCAATCTCAACATAATCCCTATCAACTATTCTTATCTCTCCAACGCCAGCTCTCGCCAGATTTGTTGCTATTACACTTCCTAAACCTCCGCATCCAATTATTGCTACTCTCGAGCTTAAAAGCTTTTCCTGTCCTTTTTTACCAATTTCCTTTAGCAGTATATGTTTTTCATATCTATTCATTTTCCCTCTCATTTATTTCCTCCAGCATTTTCTTATGCATATTGCAAAACTCATATTTACTTTTAATTTGTGAGGTTATTAGTT
>DRIF01000180.1 GCA_011052825.1 Thermoplasmatales archaeon | reverse complement strand
GTCATTGTTTGCAACTGGTGCATCATTTACTGAATTTATGGTTATATAAACTGTAGCGATGTTTGAATCAATATTTCCATCATTTACAACATAGGTAAAGGAATCTGAGCCAAAGAAGTTTAAATCTGGAACATAAACAAAAGAACCATTTGAATTTAATGTAAGCGATCCATGAATTGTGCCATTTATTAGGAAGGATTGTAGTGTGTCGCCGTCTGCATCGCTATCATTAGCGAGTATTCCCGGAGCAGATATAAATAGTGTAATATCTTCATCAGTTGTGTAATAATCATCATTTGCAACTGGAGGATGATTTGTAATTATAACCAATGGTAACCAATCGCCACCATTTTGGATATTTCCAGAATTGTTATAGGGCAAGTTAGTATCTCCTATACCATCTCCATCTGTATCAGTGCCAGTATAATCACTCCAGTAGTTGCCACCTATGTACTGCTCTCCAATTATATTTGTTCCATTTGTTTTTGATATATTCCAGAAATTGCTTCCATCATCCCATGCATTATTTGAATTGTTGAAATAGTTGTTATAGATGGTATTGTTATTTGAATTTGTAATATATATTCCATATCCAGCATTGTTTATTATATAATTTCTGGTGAAAGTACAGTTATTGGCTAATGAAACAAAAATGCCATCTTCATTGTTACCGCTAACATTATTTTCTATTATATTATTTCCATTTGAAGTTTCTACAAGTATCCCATCATATGTATTGTTCCACACTGCATTTGAATATATGAAGTTCAGATTGCTTGAATTTGATATTAATATTCCACAGTCCATATTTCCATATGCATTATTGTAGGAGATATTGTTATGTGAGCTTGATGGTTCAAGAATTATTCCACTCTCCCCATTCTCAAAAGCAGTATTATTTCTGATGATGCAATAGTTGGAATACATTAAAAGTATACCTTCTCCATTCATTCCTATTCCATTCCAGTAAACAGTGTTTCCAACTATTGCATTATAATCAGAATATTCCAGCAGAATGCCATCATATGTATTATTGTGTAGTATGCAGTTCATTATCTTATTGTTATCTGAATTATTAAGCAATATTCCAACATCTCCATTTTCAATTATTATCAATTCAGAAATTGTACAGTTATTCACATTCTCCATGTATATTCCTTCTTCTCCCCCATTTCTGATTGTAAATTTGCTTATATTTACCCCATTTGCTAATATATGAACAGTGTCTCCGCTTCCATTTCCATAAATTACCGTTGTGTTTTTATTTTCTCCAATCAAATTAACTGTTTTATTAACAACTAAATTTTCATAATATGTGCCATTATAAACAAAAATTATCCCATTTTCTCTGCATGCATCTATTCCATCCTGTATGCTTGCGAAATGGTCATACTGCCAGCCAGGTGTGGAAGCATTAAAATCATCATCTACATAAACATAATCTGGAATTGCATCTTTTATTGATATTTCAGGATCTCCAAAAAGATTTAATTCATAGTAACACCATCTCATACAGCTTTCATCAATTCTCCATAGATTATCTTCCTTTGAGTCCTGATTGGCTCTTCCAATTTGTTTCATTCCTTCTCTAAATATAGCATCCCAAAATTCACGGTCATAGCGCTGTGAAGGGCCATCTGTGCTATAGGAGATACCCCATCCATATCTTGCATTCATGATAACAGAAAAGGCACCATTTGGAGTACAAACAAAATGCTCTGCTATGCAATCATTTGCATCAAATGCACCTGCATAACACCCCTGAGAATAAACAAAAAAATATTTATCATTTGTAAAAGAATCAACATCTGATGTAGACATTTTTAAATTATAATATGTATTTGCATGTCCGAGATGATTTATTAAATGAACAGAATTGCCATCAATTCTGTCAATCAAACCCTGCTTTTTCCATCCATTGCAACCAGTATATTGCCTAATCCAGTATATCCAGTCGCTACCATTATAAATGTGAATGCCCACATAATCATCGTAGGAGCCACTGCGATATTCAACTACATACCAGTTATAAAAGTTAAGGATTACACTCGTTTTTCCACTCATGTTTAAAGAAGGTGAAACTAACCATTGATAACTTCCGATTTCATATGTATTGTCCAAATCTGTTGCCCAGCATTTTGTGCCAGAGTGAGGAGTTCCTCCATAAACTGGATTTGTGTTTGATGGAATGCCATTCTCCCATTCATCGCTTCCATAAACAGCCCAGTGCGTCCAATTTCCTGTTCCTCCAGTTCTATTTCCGTCCATGTCATCAAAAAATATCTGTTCTCCATCTGCAATTACCTCAACATCATCTATGTAAAAACCCGCTTTTGTCGTGCTGTCATTATCTGCCTTGAGTACAAAAGCTATTTTAACATCTGAAAGACCTGAAACATATGAAGAAATATCAACACTCGTTTTTCTCATTATGCCTGATTTATCATAAAATGTTGAAATGTTGTAAATGTTTTCTGGAATCCCTTTTGTATAATACCCGTTTGCATTAGATTCATTAATCATTTCATCCTTATAATTCCCTCCCCAATCTCCAATTCCACCAAATCCAAGATATTCTCCGCTCATTATAGCATTTTCTAAATATTCATCTGAAATGTTTTCATAGGAAAGAGTTTTCATAACAAAATTTGATAGCTCTGCGAATGAATCAACAGGTGCCCTCCCAACATACACTTCTGCAATCAAATCAACATCTCCACCATTTCCATCTGTGGGCTCGCCCCATCTTGTGTCTTCGTCAGAATTGAAATTTCCATCAAGACATGCATAATATATGTCAGATGGCATATTTGTTGTATATCCTCCCGCCCATGATTCGACCCATAAATCTCTTGCAGGAACTATGTTGCTACCTGAATCATCTGCATCTCCTCCGAGCAAAATATAATCTGTTCCCCAGTTAAAATAAGCATCTCTGATGAAATTTCTTATTTTTGCCTGTGTATCATTAAATAATGGAGTTGAATTCCAGTAGCTGGTTTCATTTACTATTTCTTCAACAGTTACTATGGTAGCATTAATTCCTTTTGCAATTTTGCTGTTAATTAAATCATAAAATGAATTGTTTCCAGTATATCCTGCCATTTGCTGATTAGTTATGATTACATATTCATAGTTTTCACTTGAATTGCAAATTCCTCTTTTATGTGAGACAAAATTTGTATAGGTTAGAGTTAATTCAGGATTGATTACCATTTTTTTAACCATATTTTCGTCTTTTGGAAGATTTCTGAACAACTCATTTATTTTTGGTTTTTCTTCTGTTTTTATGCAGATTTTTATTTTTGGGTAATAATATATTTCTCCACTTTCTGGAATATATTGAACTGGATTTATTTTCAAAACAAATATTTCATATCCTCTGAATGCATATGTTCCAACTATAGAATATAGAGAGGCAGGGAAAATATCCGTTGAATTATAATCAAATATTTCATCTATCTCATTTCTCATTTCATCTATCCCATTTTTTGCAGAGAGGGGATAAGGATATCTCGCTATTTCTATTTTATATCCATTTCCGATCAATATTTTATCATCAAATAAAATGCTTATTGACTTCACCCTATGTTTCTGTGGTAATAAAACTTTTACAGGTTTAAAAGGAAGGCTTGGTTTTCCTGCATCATTTGAATTTGGCAAACCATCAATAATAACCCTATCATATGTTTCATTTCCAATCTGCAATTTCTTTATTTTTGGCTCAGTAAAAGAAAAATTCAATAATATTTCCTTTTCTTCTGCTTTAGCAGGAAATAGAACATTCACTGAAATAATTAAAAACATGCATATAATGGGCAACATTTTGATGGGCAATATCCTTCTTTTTTTCATATAAAAAAAATCTTCTTCCTAATTTAAATCTTCTGGATTATTTATAGATGTTTATTCACAGGCGTGAATGAAAAACAATGAAATTACAGATTTCATAAAAATAATGGATTTAGCTCATAAAAAGAAAAGAGGACATTCTCAATCATAAACATCGTTTACCCCGCTCAAATTGGTGGTGAAGAATTTTTTTGAATCATAGCAAGGAAAGATTACCAAATGCCTGGAAATGCTTTTTATTGAATGTAAAAATCCTTGCATTTCTGTTGATTGCTATAGATGCTATCATGGAGTCTATCCTTGACACTTTTTTCCCCCTCTTCTCGCATTCCAGTTCCAGTTTTGCAGAGAGGATTGCATCATCACGTGTATACCCCAGTATTTCCATCTGCTCGATTTCTTTTATTATATCTCTTCCGTATTTATAAAGTCCATATGCGATCTCGTGCAAATTGAACACTGTTATAGCAACTCCTTCACCAGCATCCTCTATCTTTTTTAAAGCCACATCCCCTTTCTCTGATTTCTTATCAAGTATCTCTATCAAAACATCTGTATCAATGATGATCATATTTATTCATATCTCCTTTCTCCTCTCCTTTTATAGATGTCTCTAATCATCTCATCCTTTTCTTTAATATTTATGCTTCCCCTTAATTTCCTAAGTATTGCTATATCCTTCCCACTCAGTTTCTCCAGAAGATCACTGAAGCTCTCATCCTCCCTCTTTATGGCAACCAGCTTTTTGTACACTTCTTCCTTAATGGTCAACGTTTTGAAGGGCATAACAATATATGTTTAAACATATATTTAAATTTATTGCATTCGTTGAGACCATCCAATAATTCAGGTTTAAGCCCAGATTTTTTGTTTTAATTCCGTTGAATTTTGCTGAAGATTTAGCAAAATTTTGTTCAATACAAAATAAAAAATGAATGAAAAGATGGGAATTCTTTAATTTTCTCTATATTCCCAAATAATTGTTTATCTCTGGTTATAGCAATTTGTATC
>DRIF01000179.1 GCA_011052825.1 Thermoplasmatales archaeon | reverse complement strand
TCATTTCCAATATAATATGGAACTGTAATCTCTCTTTCATCTATCACATTTTTCATAAAATCATGTGTTGATGGAGTTCCCAAGAAAATTCTTTTGTTATCTGGATAAAAATCTTCTCCATTAAATATTTGTATACTAATATTGCAAATTTCTTTCAATTTATTTTTTAAGAAATTGGCTGAAAAATTATACTGGCTGTCATTGGTTGCTGTAATTATTGCCCAACTGTTATCCAGAGTAACATAAAAATCCTTAGTTTCGATATATTGAGGAGAGGGTGTGATATTAATTCCATCCTCAAATTCATTTTTGTTTAAATCATTACTTTTATTTAAATCCCTACTACTTGATAAAATAAAAAAGATTGACGCTATAAAAAGATATGTTACCAACAAAACAAATATTTTTTTCATGTTAACATAAATTATGATTGTTTTTATTTTTTACCATTAAATTTCAGTTTAATAAAAAAGATTTAAAAGCATAAAGGATAATCTCATCATATGGATGAAAAAGAAATGAAAAGAAAAGAGAGATTGGCTGAAAAAGAATTTAAAGAATGGCTTGACAAACACAATATACCATATTGGTATATACAGCAAGATATTGATACTTTCTCCAGAGCACTAAAAAAATATATGACAAAAAGACCAGATTTTATGATTCTTGTTCCTCATGTTGGTTTTATATTAACAGATGTAGAATTTAAAAAACCAGCAGAAAAGTACAAAGTTTTTCAGATAGATGAGAATGAAGCAAAACAATATTGCAATCTTCAAAACTATTTCAACTTACAGGTATGGTATGTATTTTCAAGTGAGGAATACCATTTTAATACATGGTTTTGGATTCCAGTATCGAAAGTTCTTGAAGTGGGAAAATCTTATAAGAATAAAAAAACTGGAGAAGTATATAGATCCGTCTCTTTAGAAAAATTTATTACTGTTTCTGCCACAGATAATTTAGGAAGATTATTTTCTCAAACAGCAAAATTTTTTAATGAATGAAAAATTTAATGGTTAACCTTCTTCATCAATTTAAACGTGTTGATTAAATTGTTGAAAAATATTAAATTAGAATATAGTTAATGATAGGTAGAAGCAGAGAAAATATCGATACTTTATATTAGATGTTGGATATATAAATGGATATATAAAAG
This sequence comes from Thermoplasmatales archaeon, assembly GCA_011052825.1. Classification (GTDB taxonomy): domain Archaea; phylum Thermoplasmatota; class E2; order UBA202; family JdFR-43; genus DRIF01. The sequence goes on along the minus strand of DRIF01000179.1, from coordinate 2,655 downwards.
AAATTTTTACAACCTTTCAAGAATAAGTTCAGCTACCTTTTTGCCTGATAAAAGCATTCCTCCAAAAATTGGTCCCATTCTAGGTGCACCATGAACAGCATTTGCACACATTCCAGCAACATATAATCCAGGAAAAATTTCCCCGGTATTTTCAACTGTTTTTTTTTCTCCTTCATCAGCCCACATTGCCTTCTCCCCCTCAATTCTCCCTGTAGAAGTTTTCAATCCATATTTTTTCTCAACTATTTTTGCAATATTGCAATCATGTCCAGTTGCATCAACAACAGCCTTTGCTTCTATGGAAACAGGATCTACGTGCAGACCAGCTTCAACTATTGCACTCCAGTTTATAACAATGCCCTTTATTTTTTCATCTTCAATCATAACATCTTCAACAGTCATTCCATTGAATATTTTTGCTCCAGCATCAATTGCAGAAGATACAAGTTTTGAAACGCATTCTATAGAATTTGCAATCCAGTATCCATCTTTCTCGATGCATTTTATTCCAGCTTCCTGAAGTATTTCATATCCCTGCTTTACTACTATAAATGGATATCCTATACCCCCACCCCACATTCCCCCGCCTGGCGAGAGCTTTCTTTCAAAAATTGCAACTTTTTTGCCTGCTTCGGCGAGATATTTTGCTGAAGTTAAGCCTGCTGGTCCAGCTCCAACTATGGCAACATCAATGCTTATATTTTCCAGAAATTCTTTATTGAATTGCTCAACTATCAGGCGTGTAATATCAATATCTCTAATCATGTTTGAGGAATTGCATCGAATATATTATTTTTTTCCTTTGAAAAGAGAGGGAAGATAAATGAAATATGCTCCCTCTTTATAAACTATTATTGAGCCATCTTCTATCAATCTTTTTACATTTATTTCATATTCTCCAAAATCCATTACGCTTATGCTCTCAACCTTCTTTTTCTGCTTTTCTGCTTCTTTTATTGCCTCTTCCTTCCTCTTTTTTATTTCTTCAATAATGTCCTCAAGCTTTTCTCCTTTTATTCCTTCTTCCTCTTCAATTTTCTCTAATATTTCCTTTCTTTTTTCCTTATCCAAGGGTTTTTTTGTATAATAAAAACTTTTTCCGCCACATTCTGGACATCCTTCTATAACATACCTTGAATCTTTGTATACCTTTCCACACTTCAAACACTGATGAGGCATTTTATTTCCTGCCTACTATAACCGCTTCTATAATATCCTTATCCTTATATATGGTTTTAAGTTTATCTGCAGGCCCAACTATGGTCATTCTTGCCCTGCTTTTTCCAAATAATTTTTGCCAGAAATTCTGCTTCTCTGCCATATAACTTTCCATTTCTATACCTGTGAATTTCTCGTTAACTTCTCTCATTGTCATCTCTATTAATTTAGTTTGCTCTTCCGGAGTTAACCCTCTTTCAAGAACCAAAATCTGTCCCTTTTCCACCTCCTTTAAAATAAACTCAAGCTTCTCTTCCACAGAAAAGCCATTTAATTTCTCCTGAGATATGAAATTTACTTTTACTTCCATATTATTTCCTCTTTTTACCAAAATTTTTTAACATTGCTTCATAGAACAAATCCATGTTTATTCCGTTCAGGGCGGATAAAGGCACAACCTCATGCTGTGGAAATGCTGATTTTAAAGTTGCTGGAGTAGAGCCGTTCAAATCTATTTTATTTGCAACTATTATGAATGGCAATTCCCTTGCCTCTAAGTTACCCAAAATTGTTATATTAACTTGTGTAAATGGATTTTTTGTGCTATCCATTAAAAGTATCACACCATCAAGGTTGTCAAGCCATTTAATTGCCTCTATAACACCTTCTGTTGCCTCCTTTGCTCTTTTTTTTGCTTCCTCTTCAGGAATGCCATATTCCATAAAATCATGATAATCAATTTTTGTTGCTATTCCTGGAGTATCTACCAAATCAATTGTGAGAGAGGATTTTCCATCTTTTATAACAACTCTATCTTTTTTCTGAATTGTTCTAGTTTCATGAGGAATTTCAGATGTTTCTCCAACAATTTCTCCAACCCAATCCATGGCGATTCTATTTGCGAGAGTGGTTTTTCCAGCATTTGGAGGACCATATATTCCTATTTTAACATGTCTTTTCCCAAATATAGACAGAAGCCAACCTGACAGTTTGTTAAATATTCCCATCCTGTTTTAACATAAAAATCTTTTATATAAGTTTTGTTAAATTTGTCATATTTTTGAGTAAATGAAAAAATATATACATCATTTTGTTTATTATATTGAATGAAAAAAGCTTTGTTCGAATTTATAGCTTTTGCAGTCATCTTGTTTTTTATTTTTTCTTCACTTTTTTATTCTTCAGCCAGCAGTAAAAAAGATTCAGATAGGCAGATACACCTATGTTAAAATTCCTCCCTACATTGTTTTACATTGTAATCACCTTGCTATTTATTAAATTTCGGGTTGCTTCACCTTCCATTAACAGTCACCTATTCGCAGTTTGCTGCAATATGGCAATTTGGTTATACATTGAAGGATATTTTCCACAGTCAGATTAACGCAGTTATTTAGCATGTATCTATCGTGGTTCATATCCTTCAATATGGAAGGGCTCTTTATTTTTCAACATCCAGTAAATTACTCTGGCCATTTTCCTTGCAGTTGCTACTATAGC
>DRIF01000178.1 GCA_011052825.1 Thermoplasmatales archaeon | reverse complement strand
TTCTGCATATAAATGAAGGGTTTTAAGGATAATTTCTTTTGGATAGCTCATATGTTCAAAACCGTCTCTTTCGACAAACCTTCTCCTACAAGAATTACATCTGTATAACTGTTTTTCTACATATTTATTGTATCTTTTTCCAGCCTTTACTATATCTTCTCCACCACAATATGGGCATTTCATTCCCATCCCAAAAAGAAAATGAAAAGGGGTTTAAAAATATCACGAAATGTTAGGAATATCTTCAACTATTGCATGAGATATTCCTTCATCATCCTCATAAATTTTTATTATATTTTCCATAAAATCCTTTATTTCTTCAATGTGGGTTATCAGAAATATTTGCTGAAATTGATTTTTTAATTCAGCGAGAGCGTTCAGAATGTTTCTTCTTCTTTCTGTATCCTGAGAGCCGAATATTTCATCAAGAGCTATAAAATTTAATGATATATCTGCCCTTTGGGTTATCAGTTGAGAAATCGAGAGACGGAGAGATAAATTTGCCAAATCCTTCTCTCCTCCTGAAAATCTTTCCAAATCAAATTTTTCTCCCTGGTCATATATCATAATATTATAATTTTCATCTATCTCTATCTCTTTATATTTTCCGCCTGTAAATATGCTTAAAAAATGAGATGCATAATAAGATAAGAGAGGACCAATTTTTGAGATAAGGTAATTTTTAAAGTTATTTAATAAACCAGTATCTTTATCTCCAGCAAGCATTTCAAGATTCATTATTTCTCTCTTTATTTTTTTTATCTCTTCTCTCTGTTTCTTCTGTTCTTTAATCTCGTCTTTTATTCTCTCAATCTCCTTTTTCATATATTCTATTTTTCCTTCAATTCTTATAAAATACTCTCTTTTTTCATGAAAAGAATTTTTTATTTCCTCATATTTCCTCTCAATCTCCTCATATCTCTCAGCGTTAAAATCAAGTTTTTCCATTTCTTCTTTGCAGATTTTTATTTCATTTTCTATATGCTCTACTTCCTCTTCAATTTCATTTATATCTCTTTTTATAGATGGCAAGCGTTTTATCTCATTTTCAAGAAGCATTATTTTGTTGTTTATTGGCAAAAGTTCCTTAACTTTCTCTATTATATTTTTGTATTCCTCCTCATTGAATTCAATAACTCCAATCTCTTTTAATCTTCCCTCACCTTTTTTGATGAAATTATCTTTCTCCTTTCTCCTTTCAGCAAAATTTTTTATTCTCTCTCTTATTATTTTGTAATTAAAAATTTCTTCTTCAATTTTTCTCCTTTTTTCCATAAAATCGTTTATTTCCTTCTTCTTCTCCTCAATATCTTCGTCCATCTTTTTTATCTCCTCTTCCTTAATTTTCATTTCCTCTCTTAAGTTGCTTATCTTTTCTTCAAAATCTCCCACAATCTTCTCATATTTTTCTGCCAGCGGTCTCCCGCAGGTAGGGCAGTTGCTTTCTGGACCCATCTCTTTTATTTTATTTAATTTTTCATTCAGTTCCATTATTCTCTCATTTACAAATTCTTTTTCAGCAATTTTTCCTTCTCTGTTTTTTTCTATTTGATGTAAAATCTCTTTCTCTTCCTCCAATTTTTTTAAAATATTTTCAAATTCTCTCTTAAGTTCTTCTTCTTTTTCTATTTTCTTCTCAAGAATTTCTATTGAATTATCTATTTCAAGCATTTCTTTTTTTGTTTTTTCTATTTCAATCTCAAGATTTCTTTTCTCATAATAAATCTCCTTTGCCTTCTCTAATCTCTCCTTTTTCATGCTATATTTTTCATATTCTTCTCTGTAAATTTTTATTCTTTTATACTCCTCCAGTTTTTCTTCTATCTCTCTTTTTTCTTCCAACTTTTCTTTAAGCAAAAAATTTTTATTCCTCTTTCTTTCCGTCAATAGTTTCCTTTTCTCCTCCAACTTTTTGAATTTATCTGCCTTTTCCTTCTCTATTTTTTTTATGGCATATATATCTTCCATTCTTTTCTTTAAATATTCCAACTCCTTTCCTATTTCTTCTTTTGATTTTAAATATTCATTTAGTTTTTCCTCATAATCTTCCATTGTATGGCTGATTTCATCAATATCTCTCAAATTTTTCTCCATATAATCTAAGATTCTCTCTTTATTTCTTCTATCCTCCCTCACTTTTTTTATTGCCTCATCCAGCACATCTATTTTCAGCATTTTCATCATGCTTTTTTTTCTCTCAGAAGGTATTTTATCTGATAGGGCATTAAGTTCCTGCTGTCTTGCCATAATTGAAGTATAAAAGGAATCATAATCCATTCCCAATTTTTTTTCAAGAAATAAACTCACTCCTTTTGCTGAAGATGCTGATATAAGTCCATTTACCTTAACTCTTGCATCAGTTGAGTTACCGCTTATTATTCTAAAAACTTCATAAATATTTCCACCCATTTCAAAAACAAGCTTTACCCAGCAATCATCTGTTTTGCCTGCACCTTGTCTTTTTATTTGATCTCTCGGTGTTCTTGAAGCTTTGCTTCCATATAATACCCATCCAATTGCCTCAAATATTGTGGATTTTCCTGTTCCATTATTGCCAACGAAACCTGTCAATCCATCTTTAAAGTTAATTTCCAAATCTTTGAATTTTCTGAAATTATGCAATGAGATAGAAATTAATTTCATGAACTCACCTGTGAAAGATATTTAAGGGCAAGTTCCTCAATTTCTTTTTTATTTCTTTCGACAGGAACATTTGCAATATATTCTTTCCATTCTTCAATTAAACTCCCTATTCTACTTTTGCCTTTCAATTCCTGTTCAATTTCAAAAAATTCGTAACCAATTTCAAAATGAAGTGTGGAGGAGGCAATTCTTTTTATTCTATCCCATACAATCCCTTTTAACTTGCTTCTATCAATTTTTTTGAGATATATTCTAACTATTTTTCTTTCAATATCATTTTCCTGCAGAGTTTTTACAATCTCCTTTTCTATTTCTTCAGGAGATAAGTTTTGACAATTTATATATCCCATGTCAATCATCTCTCTAACTTTTAACTCAATAAAATTTGTTTTAAGAGAATTTCCAATTTCAATCTCATAAAATCCTTTTTTCTCTCCAGCTTCTTTAAATGAAAAGTGTTCTGTTGAGCCAGCATAATAGGCATTTTCTGTAACATTTGTAGCTCTGTGGTAATGTCCGAGAGCAATATAGTCAAATTCCTGAGAAAGATTGCCAGATGGAATTATCTGTTCATTAAAATCTCCTCTTGTATAACTGAATTCTTTTATTCCAATAATTCCAACATGCATCACCTCTATATTTATATGCCCATCCTTTGGTTTAGCCATCTCAATATTTTTTTTGAGTTCATCATTTGAATAGCAGTGCGGAATTGCATGAATAAATGCATCTCCTATCTCAATCTCTTCCAGTTTCCCTTTATATATAGGATATATATTCCTTAAATGCTCAAATATTCTGAAAACACTTCCAGTTTCTCTCAATTTTGGTGTTTCATGATTACCAGATATTATTATCATTGGAATTTCTGCTTCGGATATCCTCAAAAGTTCATTTAAAGCTTGGGATAATGCTCTATTGCTTGGTCTCACGCTATCAAACAAATCTCCGGAATGAATTATTAAATCTGGATTGGATTTTATTGCATAATCTATAAACTGCTTGAATGAATTGTATACATCCATTTCTCTCTGATTTATTCCATTCTCTGCAATTTTATGATATGCTGAATAACCAATATGAGTATCTGAAACATGCAGAATTTTCATATAATATAAAATAAAAATATAATTATAAACTTTGAGGGGTTTTAAATTTATATAAATATTTTTCCTATAAATTAGCGTTGTCCGAAAAATAAATTTAGATATTTTTATTCTACATAATGGATGGGATGCAATAAGGATAAGAAAGTAGACAGAAAATTCAAAACCAATTGGAAGATATACAATCTTGCTATGAAAAATGAGGATGAATGGTTCATTCAAAACGCAAAGAAAATCATTGACAGGATGCCTGAACCATGGGAAATTTCCAAAAGAGGTAGACCTCCACATCCTCCAAAGTCATTGGTTCAGGCATTATTACTTAAATCAAAACATCAGAAAACTTATCGTGGCTTAGAATCTTTTCTCAGAGAAGGCAAAAGATACAAAAGACTTGGCTTCAATAGTCCACCAAGTAAATCTACATTACAGGAAGCAATGGTAAAAGTTCCTAAAGAATATCTAGAAAAAATAGAATATGAACTCTCCAATGTTTTAAAAAAACAGAAGGACATCTAATAGT